>JAOPYS010000244.1 GCA_025964465.1 Thermoleophilia bacterium | reverse complement strand
GCGCGCGGTGCCGGTGCTCGGCCGGTTCGCCGCGGGCGCCGGGATGGCGGCGCGGTCCCTGACGATCCTCGGCGCCGGCACGGTCGTCGCGGAGCTGGGGTGGAAGTACTACCAGCACCGCCAGGAGGCGGCGGCTGACGCGGAACAGAAGGCGTCGAAGCGGCACACGTCGACGGCGCTGGATCTCGCGCAGGCGGTCGAGGTGCGGCAGGGCGCCGCGATGCGCCTGGACGACGCGAATCGCAAGCTCGCGGCGTCTGAGGACGCTGCTGATCGCGCGGCGGATGCGCACGGCAAGAAGTCGCCGGAGTACGCGGCGGCGATGGATGTGCACACCGCGGCGGTCAAGCGGCAGGCGGCCGCCCAGCAGGAGGTGAACACGGCCACGAAGGACGCCACGAACGCGGTGGCGCCCGGGGCAGTGCGCGCCCAGGGCGCGGTGTCGTCTGCCGCTGCGGGTCGGCTCACCGCGGGCGAGGAGGCGACGCTGGCAGCGGAGCGCGTGCGCGCGGAGGAGCGCGTCACCGCGGCAACGGAGAAGCAACTGCAGGCGCGGGTGAAGCTCAACCACCTGCAGAACGACCGCGGTCACAGCTACACCGATCCGGTGTCGCACGAGACCAGCCACGTCGCGAACTCGCCGGGTGACATGCGTGGCGGTGAGGCGATCGCCGATGCGAACAAGAAGCTCGGGGAGCTGAACCGGAAGTGGAAGGACGGGAAGGTCAGCGCCGACGAGTTCGCGAAGGGCGTGGAGCACCAGAACGGCCGCCTTCGTGACGCGCAGAAGGAGATCAGCGATGCGCGCGCGGCGGTCGCGAAGCACACCACCGAGGTGCGGAAGGCGCAGGTCGAGGCCGACAAGCTCGGCAACGCGCTGGGGATCCCGTCGAAGGCGGCGCGCGCGTCGGCGCGCGACATGCTCGACAGCTGGCAGAAGGCTGGGCTGGGCGCCGACTTCGTGAAGAAGCACATCGAGGGCATGGCGCGCACCCCGATGAACATGCGTGTCGCGAAGGCGCTCGTGACGGAGATGTCGTCGGCGCAGCGCGTCGCGGCGTTCGGCACGTCGAACGTGAACCAGATCATCGCGCGCATCGGCACGACGCCCCCGAGCCGAGCGTGGGTCACGGCGTTCGCGGCGGACTACGCGGCCGCGCGAGCGACGGCGCAGCCCATCAACGTCCCCGTGACGTACCGCATCTCGACGGTGGGAACGATCCCGCACTTCGACCCGACGAACGTGCTCGGCGGCGGCAAGGGGAAGGGGCACGCGGCCGGCGGTGCCATCACGGGCCCGGGCACCGGAACGAGCGACAGCATCCTGGCGCGCCTCTCGAATGGTGAGCACGTCCTCACCGCTCGCGAGGTCGCGATGATGGGCGGTCATGCGGCGGTCGAGCGATGGCGCGCCGCTGCGGTCGCTGGCGACGTGCCGAAGTACGCCGCCGGCGGGGCCGTCGCGCGGAAGGGTCACAAGCCCGCCGTGCACCATGCGAAGGCGCCGAAGCCCACGCCCTCCGCGACGTACCTCGCCGCCGCCGAGCTCGAGGCGTCCCAGTCCACGGCGGACATCCAGACGAAGCTCAACGCGCAGCGCAAGGCGATGGAGACTCTCCTCGCGAAGGAGAAGAAGGCGCTCCAGGTGCGCGCCGACCTGATCGCGGCGCGCAACACGGCGGCGGCGAAGCTCAAGGGCATGCCGGGGAAGACAGCGGCGCAGAAGACCGCGCGCGGCACGCAGAAGGACAAGCTCGACGGCCTCAACCAGCGAGTGGTCGACCAGACCAACCTGATCGACGGGTACCGCCGCGATCGTGGTGGCGCGGCGTCGGCGTTCACGGGCCTCGCGACGAACCTGCGGGACGCGCAGATCGGCGCGATCACGAGCGAGTTCGACCGCGACAAGGGCAACGCGGAGCAGCGGCTCGCGGCGGCGCGCCTCACGCCCGGGACGGACGACGACACCGCCGCCGAGGCCGACATCCGGAACGTGGCCGCGGCGCGGGCCGCGGCAGTGCGGAAGATCCTGAGCGGGCAGACGAAGCTGTTGAAGGACGCTGCGGCGCTGGACCCTGAGACGCGCCGGTCGCTGCAGGACGACATGAACTCGGCCGTGAACGACTCGGTCGGGCCGGACGCTGGAAACCCGGCGCTCGACGCGTTCTCGAAGATGCAGGAGCGGTGGGATGCGTCCCGCGCCGAGCTCGACGCGGGCCTCGCCGCCGCAGAGGCCACCGAGGGCAAGGACGACGACAGGCTCTGGTACGGCCGCATCGAGGGCCTCGAGACGGGCATCGCGGGCGAAGCGGCGTCGTTCCTCTCCGGCGCGGGTGCGGGCCTCACGGGCAGCGACCGCACGAGCGTGGTCACGGCGGGCACGTCGGCCACGCGCGCGGCGACCGCGGCGCACAACACGGTGCACGACATCGAGTCCGAGGTCACGCCCGACATGCAGGCGCAGAAGGACCAGATGCAGCGCAAGCTCGACGTCGCGACCGAGCAGGCCCGCCTCTCCGAGGCATCGCTGGGCGCGCTCAGCTCGAGCGGCGACATCGGGTACGGCGGCGGCTACAACGCTCTCGCGGGCGGCGCCGGCGCGCGCCCCCAGGTGATCTACAACATCAACGCGCTCTCGGGGTACGACCCGGCGGTGCAGGGCGCGATGGCGGCGGCGTCCAACGGGGGCAACGCGATGGGTGGCAACGCCGATCGGCTCTACAGCGGACGGTCGTAACGCGGACGCGGGGGCATGGGATCCCTACTCGTCGAGCTCGAAGCGAACTACAGCGGGCGTGTGCAGGCGCTCGACGCGACCATCGGCTGCAGCGTGCTGGGGGATGGTTCGAGCCTCGGGCACCCCGTGGAGCGTCCGATGTACTCGCAGACGTTCGACGGGGAGCGTGTGACGGTCACGGGCGCGCCGAAGGATGCGCGTGAGCAGCAGTTCGCGCTCATCATTACGGCGTCGAGCCTCACGCAGCTGCAGACGCGCCTGGATGCGCTCGACCGCGTGCTGGACGACATCACCACGCAGGGCGGCGGGGTGTTGCGGTACCGGTCGGAGGGCGCGTCGTACATGACGACGTTCCGGGTGGCGGCGGCGAAGCGCAGCCCGGTGGATCTGGCGGAGTACGAGCGGTTCGATCGCGCGCGGTTCTCGGTGTCGTTGGTGGTGGATCCGTACGGGTTCGCGGACCCGCTCGACATCTTCGACGACTTCTCATTCGCGACGATGACGACGGCGGGTCGCTTCAACCGCGGCGGGTCGGATTGGACGGCGGACGCGGGCGCGTTGACGAACATGGCCGTGGTGGGCGGGGTGGTGACGGCGGCGGCGAACGTCACGACCGAGAATCACGTGATCCACACCGGCAACTCGAACCTGCTGGGCGACGTGCAGGTGGTGGTGAAGCACACGCTCGGGTCGACGATCAGCGCGTACAAGGCGGGCGTGATCCACACGCGCCTGGACGCGTCGAACTACATCACGAGCTACGTCGACGACAACGGCACTACCAGCCGGCTGCGGATCGACAAGGTCGTCGCGGGCGTGGTGACGAATCTCTCGAGCGTGCCACTGAGCACGCGGCTCGCAACGGGGACGACGTACTGGGTGCTGGGCCGCATCGAGGGCAACGTGCTGTTCGCGGAACTGTGGACGTCGGAGCCGACGCCGATGGGCCTGCCGACTGCAGCGGGGGGCGCGACCCTCTCGACGGCGGACGCCGCCCTGTTCGGCGCGGGGATCCGCGGACGGGTGGGGTTCGTGTGGGCGCCGCAGCAGTCCGCGGCGGCGCTGGACGACTTCCGCGCGGCGGCGTGCACATACGGGATCCGAGCGTTCCCGGACGTGCTGCGCCTGGGGAATGTACCGGGCGGCACGGTGGATGCCTACGCGGCGATCTCGTACACGGGGACGAACACGGCGCTGGTGATGTTGTACGCGTGGTGGCCGCGCTTGCCGGCTCACAACTACGTCTGGAACGGTGCGGCGGAGGTCGTCGGCGCGGTCACCACCACCGCGTACGGGTGGACGCCCGCCGGTATCACCAGTGTCACCAACGCGGCGACCAGCGTGGTTCGCCAAACGGCCGCCATCTACGCCGGCACGGCGAGCTTCGAGGCCGTCACCCCGGCGACCGGATCGAGCGGCCCCAACTTCCCGATCTACCGTCGTGGCGGGTTCCGAAAGGGCGTGACCTACACGGCGAAGGCGCGCATGCGCTCGGCTGCGAGCACCACCCTCATGTACGTGCTGCTCGGCAACGCGACCTCGTCCAACCTGAGCACAGCCACCGCGCTGTCGACCGCATGGACGCCGGTCTCCGTCACGTGGACGCCGACGGCCGACACCGACCTCGCCTACGTCGCGATCGTCACAGCCGCCGCGACGGCGACCACCTTCCAGTTCGACGACGTGCAGGTCTACGAGGGCACCACGGCCCCCGCCAGCGACCTCGGCGGGTTCGGGCCCGGCATCATCCCCGGCGCGGCCATGAACACCGCGGCGGCCTCCCTGACCGGCACGGCGTGGGCATCGACGGGCACCAACGCCGTCTACCTGTTGGGCACCTCGTTCTTCGTGTCGGGCGCTGCGGGCGCGAACGCGAACATGGAGCTGCCGATCCTGCCGCACTTGTTCACGCCCGACGACTACACGCGCGACGAGGTCGACGTCGCCATCTTCGGGCGGGTGTACGCGGACACCACACAGACCGGCCTTGCCTGCGCCCTGAGCATCGCGCCCGAGCGAGGCACCAACTACGGCGCACGGCGCTACGGCAACTTCCGGGCAGCGGGCAAGACGCTCAAGCTGCCCACCGCGGCTGGGTTTCGGCAGTACTACCTGGGGACGATTACCTTGAAAGTCGACCGCGCGCGCCCACGGCGCGAATGGTTGCGTCTCGGGTTCACCAACAGCGGATCGGCGACCAACTCCTTCGCCCTCGATCACATCGTGCTCGTGCCCGCGCGCTCCATCGCACGCAGCCGCTCGGGGTCGAGCGCGAGCATCGTCCCGAAGTTCATCGTGTCAGCGGCAGAGACCACGAAGCTCATCCGCTCCGACCTGAGCGGCGCCATCATCGAGCCGGGGACGCGAGCGCAGACCCCCGATGATGGCTTGGGCGGCGAGCCGCTCCGCATCCCTCCGGACGGCGCCGAGCTGCTCGTGTGGCCGGGCGATGTCGTCGTCGACCTCACTGACGCCTCGACCGCGAGCAGCGCGAAGACGTACGCGGCATGCGTGCAGGTCGCGATCGAGCCGCGCGTGCACCTGCTACGCCAATCGTAGGGCGCGCGGACGCGGCTTCATGTCGCTCTCCGTGGAACTACAGCCCCGCGATGCGGGATGGGTCAAGCTCGGCACACAGCAGGACGGCGGGTACGGCGTCGTGCCCTGCTCGATCGAGTTCGATGGCGACGCGTCGGAGTACGGGTGCCTGTCGGCGTCGTTCCGGTTGAAGCTCAACCCGCGGTGGCCGCGCGCGATCCTCGAGCAGTTCACCCCCGTCGTCATCAAGGACGGCAACGACGACCGCTGGAGCGGGCGCATCATCGCGGTGCCGACGACGTTCGCGGAGGACGCGGAGGTCGTGGTGCAGTGCCAGGGGTGGGGGCAGCACACGAAGGACGACTGCACCGATCGCGAGTGGGTGATCGCGGACCTGTCGCGGCTGGTGGATCAGCGGTCCATCCCGAGCGCGCAGCTGGGGCTCGCCAAATGCTACGCGGGGGCCCAGGTGAACGTCGGCGAGGGGTCCGTGACGCTCATGTCGCCCAGCGGATCACCGCTCACTACGGGCGGCGCTGCGTGTGTGACGCTCGACCTCGGGCCGAACAACCTTGCGACACGGTTCGTCGCCACCTACGAAAGCAGCGCCAACACGGCGAATCAGGGCTTGTACATGCAGGGCTACTCGAACGCGGACCTGTACGGGACCGGGTCCGGCACGGGCACGTCGGTCCTGAATAGCGCCGCCGCGTCGGGGACGTTGCGGTGGACGACATCGCCGGCGACGCGTTACGTGCACATCTACATGTACACCACGGCCGGCTACACACCGGGCGCCGACGTGTGGTTCAAGATCACCAGCCTCAAGGTGTTCACGAACGCCGCGGACGAATCAGGCGACCTGTCGATCCTCAAGGCCCCCACCGTCATCAGTGACGTACTCGCTGCGGTGTGCCCCAACATCAGCAGCGACCGCTCCAAGATCCAGGCGACCACGTTCGGCATCCCCAACTTCCCCGGAAGCCCGGGCTGGCGATACGGCAATGAGCTGATCGACGCGGCGAACGCCTACCACGGCTACGGCTTCCGCCTCTCCCCCGACCCAGTGCCGGTGGCCGAGTTCGGTCCGCTCGACAGCGACTACAGCTTCGTCGTCGGCGCCGAGGAGTACCGCCTCGCAGAGCCAGCGGCGCAGGACGGGCGCTCGGTGTTCAGTCGCGTCATCAGCGAGTTCGAGGACGCGGCAGGCGTCCGATCGTACGCCACCGCCGAGAACCCGTACATCGCATCGCGATTCCAGTTCAACACCGGATCGTTCGAGGGAGGCGTGACCGCCGGCTGGACGGCCACGAGCGGATCGATCGCGGCATCCACGACCGTCGCGTTCACCGGCTCGTACTCCGCGCAGCTATCCACCGCGTTCGGCACCTTCGGCTTCATCAGCCCCACCATCCTCACCGGCCAGAGCGAAGCGAAGAAGACCGTTCGTCTGCGTCTCTACCGCACCACCGCGATCGGGCAACTCATCGTGCGCGGCGCGCTCGGAACCACCGTCACGACGATCAACACCACCTCGGGCGCCGCGGGCTACAACATCGGGCCGATCGTCGACGCCGCGCCCGTGAACACCTGGGTGACCGTGGACGTGCCCATCACTACCGCGGTTGGCGGCGAGGTGAAGCTCTCCCTCGACTGTCTGCTGCCCGGCGGGTCGGGATTCGCGGGCGTCGTGCTTTACATGGACGACGTCGAGCTGTACGAGGGGGCCGCGACGGTAGTCGACCGCCGCGGCATGCGGCGCACCGCACTGAAGGCGATGGACGGACGCAGCACCGCCGCCGCCGCCCTCCAGGTCGCGCAGCTGGAACTCGACGCCGCGCAGTTCCCCCCGTTCAAGGGCACCATCTCGGTCACCGGCCGCATCCGCACGAAGGGAGGCGGCTCGATCGCGGTCAGCGCCCTCCCAGCGCGCGTGCTCGACTCGCTGCTGATCGAGAATCTGCAGGACCCGAACACGGGCGCGTTCGGGCGGCAGGGCATCATCCGCACCGCCAAGTACACCGAGGCGACTGACACCGTCGAGATCGGCATCGACGACCCCCAGGACTTCATCAGCGTCGTCCGCGCCCGACTGTCGGCCGCGACGCGCTGACCGGGCGTCACGGACGCGGCCTCAAGGGGGTGGGGCGCGTGGTGCGTCGATCGGTCATTCTGGCAAGCGCGTGGGTCGGGTTCGACTTCGCCTTCGTCCGCGACCTCTCCCCGTTCTACAGCTACTACGGCAGCCTCGGCGTCGGCCGCGTCGACGACGCCATCGGCATCGTCATGCTCACCGGCGCCATCCTCGCCGCCATCGGCACCCTCAAGCACGGCGAGGAGTTCGAGCGCGTCGGGTACGTCCTCGCGGGCGTCGCGTGGATCGTGCACAGCCTCGGGTTCGTCGCGCGCGTCGTCGCCACGGCGCTCGGCGTCGAGCCGGTCACCGCGCCGATCCCGCTCGGTTGGTCGTCGCTGCTGGGCACACCGCTCGTGTACGCCGCCGTTGGGCTGCTGCTGATCGAGCTGAGCCGGTACCCGTACCTGCGCGGGGCGCCGCGGTGAGCGCCGTCATCACCACGATGCTGACGACGGCGGGGATGTTCCTCACCATGCTCCTGACGCTGCTCGGTGTGCGCGCCGCGCTGCGTGCCAGCCGGAACGAGCGCACCGTGCGCCGCGGGGATCTCGTCGACAACGCCGTCGGCTTCAACGCGCAGCTCTTGCAGCGCATCGAGGATCTCGAGACGAAGCAACGCGAGATGGAACTCGAGATGGACGCGCTCCGCGGGGAGCGTGGCCAGGCAGAGCGTGAGGCGGCGGCGTGGCAGGCGCGCTACGAGATCGAGCACGACGCGCGCGTCGCGTCGGAGGCGATGGCGCGCGAGCTGCAGGGACGCATCGACGAGCTGCGCAACGTCGCGCCGGCGATCCCCGCGGTGGTGCCGGTGCCGATGCCGCGCGCCCCGCGAAGGGCTACCGATCCACCCCCCACATCGGAGACGGATGGCTGACACCCGCGCACGGCAGTGGTACTGGGACAAGGACGCCCTCGCCGAAGCACTGACGAAGCACGGAAGCCTGAACCGCGTAGCCGCCGCCACGGGCGTCGCTCGCAACACCCTCCAGACATGGTCCCGGAAGCACGAACTCCGGTCCGGCCACCGCTGCACCCCGGGCGGCGGAGACGCCGACCCATCGGTCACTCCGGTCGTCCGCGAGGTCGAGCCGGCAGAGCTCGTCACGATGCGTCGCGCGATCGACCGCAAGGATGCGGAACTGCGCAGCCTGCGCGTCGAGGTGAAGCACCTCGCGAAGCGCGAGAACCTCCTCGAGGACATCCGCGACCTCATGGCGCCCGCGCTCACCGGCCTCGCACTGCCCCCACCGAAGCCCCTCCCGGAGCGGCGCCGAGGGCGCCGCAAGCCGTTGACGCTGGTGTGGCACGCCACCGACATCCACTGGGGCGAGATCGTCGAGGCGCGCACCATCCAGGGCATCAACGCGTACAGCCCCGACATCGCCGCGATGCGGCTGCAGCACACGGTCGACACGATCATGCGGATCGCCGACAACTACGAGGCGGAGCACGGCGTCGACGAGATCGTGTACGTCGAGAACGGCGACGGCATCGGCGGCAGCATCCACCCGGACAGCGCCGAGTACTACGCACGCGCCGGCAAGCAAACCGTCGACTTCTCGATGGTGCAGGCGCAGATCCTCACGGAGCTCGCGTCCCGATTCAAGCGCGTGCGGTACATCGGCACGACGGGCAACCATCCGCGCACGCAGGCACACCGCATGCCGACGGGTAGCAGCCGCCAGCAGACGTCGTGGGAGTCGCTCGTCCACGAGATGACGGCGGCGCTCGTGTCGAAGATCCCGAACATCAGCTTCGAGCTCGCGCAGGGGTACACCATCACCACGCAGATCGGCCCGAGCCGGTGGGCGTTCTCGCATGGCGACGCGGCGCGCGGCGGGGGTGGGTCGCTCGGCATCCCCGCGTACGGCTTGAAGAAGCAGCACGACGCGACGCGGGAGTGGAGCCTGGTGCTCGCGCAGCTCGCGGCCGAGTCCATCAACAGCGTGGTGCGCCACAGTCGCTACGGCCACTTCCACACGCTGTTCTACTGGGTCGCTGGCGCGGCGGACATCGGTCTGTGCCCGTCGCCGAAGGGCGTCGACTCGTTCGTGCTCGACAGCCTCGGGAAATACGGCCCCCCGCAGTTCCTCGTCGAGGCGGTGCACCCCGATCACGACCTGATCGCGCAGCACCCCATCGACCTCACGTCGATCGGCGCGGGCAAGAGCCGGTACGCGTGGGGCGCGATGGAATCGGACCAGCCGGCGGCGAAACTCCTCGCCGCGCTGGACGGGGCAGCATGATCGAAGCCACCGAGCAGATGCGCATGGTCGAGCAGCACGTCGACGCGGCCCTCGACGACCTCGCGGCGCTGCTGCTCGCACGGCGCCCGGAGATCCGCCGGCGCACGATCCTGCGCGTGTCGAGCATCGGCCTCGCGGAGTACGGCGACCGCACGTGGCACCGTGACGAGGTGGCGCTGGAGTCGGAGGCGATCGACGAGCTCGCGGATGGCGCGTTCTACCTGGTGCCGCGGCGGGCGCGAGCGGCTGGTGAGGATGCGCTCGCCGGAGCGGATTCCGTTTCGGGATGATCCGGTGGGGCAGGAGTTCGATCCCCGGACTCGAAGACGGGGGTGTCGGACGCGTCAGACGCGTCGGACGGTGACGAAGGACTCAAGGTTGCGGGCGCTCGATGCCGATGGCGCTCGCACCGCGGGGGGCCGGCCGAAGCCGACCCCCGTTGGTTGCGTGCGAGACGATCAGCGAGCCATGATGATCACCGGGCGGTCACCCGGCGGCATCACTGTCCACATCACGCGTCCCGAGGGCGCGTAGATGTGCACTGGCTGGTCGATCGGCTCGAAGTGCCGGGATGCCCCCGGCGGCTGGTTCAGGCTCATGGCCTGCTCCTTTGGTTCGGTGGATGGATGGCGATGACGCCCGCAGCTACCTGCGCATTCCGCTGAGAAGACGAGACTCCGCAGGCGTCATGCCGATCCTACTGGCCGTGCCGGACTGAGTAGCCCCCGACTACCGGTCCGGCGGTGTGATTGGCCGGATTTCTCGCTCAGAGCGGGATTCGGCGACACTGTGTTGGCAGGCGCCACAGCGTCCGACGCATTCCGCTATTGTTCGACGCGCTGAGAAGGCGCGACACGGTGGATACCGAGACGCACCACAAGGAGACCCGCCAGCTGCCCGCCGAATGGCGCGGAGGGGGCGGCAACATCAGGAACGGCCGGAGGGCGTGTTGCGCCTCCGGCCGTTTCGTCTTCTACGCCAGCACGCGCCAGGCGGCCGTGAGCACGGCGCCCGCGAGGAGCAGGCCGAGCAGGGCGGCGCCGGCGAGCTCGGTGCGATTGGGGCGGTCGTGATCGTCCATGCCGTGATGGTGCGCGTCGCGCTGGCGCCGCGCAACCCTGCGCGCGGGATCGTCACGAAGTTGTGACACCTCGCGGACGCCGCCACCACGTACCCCCGAACGTGGAGGCCCTCGTGGACCCGCTCGCCGTCAAGCACATCCGCCGCGATCCGGACGCTCTCATCGCGTACGCCGTCGCGCTCACCGTCGTCATCTTCGCCCTCGCTGCGCCTCCGTGGCTGTGGGATCGCACCCTCGATCGGATCGCCGTCGTGGCCGGGGCGATCGGCCTTCCGGCGCTCGTGACCATCGGGCGGTACCTGCTGCGCAAGGAGGCTGTGGCTGGGCGCGGTGCCGTGATGGCTGCGGATGCTCGCCGCTCGGGTCTGCTGGAGGCGGTGAGGGAGGCGGCGCCGACGACGGTCGTGAACACGACGCCGCTGTTCGGC
Source organism: Thermoleophilia bacterium (assembly GCA_025964465.1). Classification (GTDB taxonomy): domain Bacteria; phylum Actinomycetota; class Thermoleophilia; order Gaiellales; family SKUG01; genus JAGQUL01. The sequence goes on along the minus strand of JAOPYS010000244.1, from coordinate 35,729 downwards.
GGCCCGCCGCGGGGCGTCACGCCGCTCCCGCCGCGCGAGGAAGGTGCGGTGCGGGGCGACTGGCTCGGCATCGTCGCGATCGCCGCCGTCATGGTCGTCATCGTCGACGGCGTGCTGCTGGCGCTGGGCGTGTTCTCGTGAAGGCGCTCCGCGACCAGTCGCTCGTCACGCTGCAGGCGAACCGCGCGAAGTGGGTGGTGCGGCTCGCGGCTCGTCGGCGCGCGCTGGCGAGGACGCGTGGGACGCTCACTAGCTGGACGCCGCGCACGAAGCTCACTCCGTCGGAGAAGCCGAAGCTGGTATCGCGGCAGCAGCAGAGCGTCGCGGTGGCTGAGAAGGCCGTCCAGCTGTACGACGACGCGATCCAGTGGAAGCGCATGCCCCTCCGGTTGCGGGCGCTCACCGAGTTTCGGAAGTGGCTCGACGTGCGCGAGCAGGGCGGCAACAACCGCGGGCCCGAGGTGGAGCGCATCATCCGCGCGAACGGCGGCGTGCCGGGCGAGCCGTGGTGCGCCGACACGGACGCCGCCGCCTACCTCGCCGCCGGGTCGAAGGCGGTCACGCGCGCCTGGGCCGCCGTGCGCAACCTCGGACGCCTCGCCGGCATGTACGTGCTGGGGTCGAAGCGCGCGGGGCTCGCGGGCGACATCGTGGCGTTCACGTTCGACCACACGGGCCTGCTCGTGGGCTACTGCAACCAGCACGGCGACCCCGCGCCCGGGCGGGTGGCAACGCACGTGCACACCATCGAGGGCAACACCAGCTCGGGTGGCGCGGTCAGCGACGGCAACGGCGCGGATGGCGTGTTCGAGCGCATCCGCCCGCTCACGCTTGTCGACCGAGTGGTGCGCGTCACGCGCTGAACACGCAGGCTTCTGCTCGCCGGACGGTGTAGCAGCGAGAGGCGCCCCCACTGGGCAGGGGGATCTGAGGGGACCGGCGCGGGCGTGCCGGTCCCCTCGCTCGTTCCCGGGCTACTTCGCCTTCGTCGGAGCGGGGCGCGCGCGGCGCGGTGCGCCGGCGGGCCGGTCCTTCGCGCCGTCGACGATGTGCGTCACGGTCGCGCCATCCGCGGGCCGCTCCGGCAGCGACGCGACCGGAGATGACTGCGCCTCGGCGGGCACGGGCTTCGCGTCGCCCTGCTCGACGGCGCGCTCAACGAGGTCGATCGCGGCCTCGGCGGCTTCGCGCTCGACGGTTGCAGCGGCCGCGGCCTTCGCGTCGGTGAGCACGCCGACGATCGTCGGGAGCGCCTCCGGTGGGATCACGGCGCTGGTGAGCAGCTTCATGCTCGCGTCCTGGTGCGTCTGGATCTGCACGCTGCCGTTGGGCTGCTGCGTGGCGGTGTAGCGGAGGCCGTTGAGGCTGTAGTGCGCCATGGTGGTGTTGCTCCTCGATCGAGTGATGGTCGAGGCGTCGTCCTGCTCGACGACTGTCGTGTGCTGCTCGCCGAGACGATGTTCGTTCGATGGCAAGCACGTGCGAGGAATCATCAGATATTGGGCGAATACGTTGCAGGGAACGAACTGGGAGCGACGACGGTGAGGCACGAGGACTGCGTCGATGCGTGCCATCGCTGCTGCGCGGTCGTCGCCGAACGCACCGCGCGGATCGTCGAGCTCGAGGACGAACTCCGCCGCGTGCGTGGCGGGGCCGCGTGGGCCGCGCTCCGGATCCGCGCCGCCGGGGACGCGGCGGTGAGCGCGGCCGGCGAGTTGGAGGATGGGCTCCGGCCGGGATTCGCCGGTTAGGTCGGCAGGGTGAACTCGCCGTTGGCGATCCACGCGAAGCCTGTCGACGCCTTGGAGCCAATCGTGAGGCGGTACGACACTGTTCGCCCGCGCAGGGCTCGCCCGAAGTCGCAGTAGGCGGTGTAGGAGGTCGTGGGGTACGCGTCGACCTTGCGAAGCAGGTGGGTGCGCTTGCAGGCGACCTTGCCGGCATGCCGAGCCACCAGCGTAACTGGCGTGAACCGCGTGTTGGTGGCAATCGAGAAGGGGAGCTCGAGCGACACGACGGATCCGTCGTCGGTCCCGCTCAGCCGATTCGGGAGCCGCGGCTTCTGGAAGTTGCGGCGGACGACGAACCGGCGGGGGCGACTGAACTCGCGGACGACCTGCCCGGCATCGCCGATGCTGCTCGTCTCGACCTGCCAGAAGTGGGCGCCAGGAAACTGGATGTTGCGCCTCGGGTCCCATGATGACGTGTCTGTCGGCGGGATCGTCACCACCGACTCCTCGTCGCAGTATTCGTCGTCGCCCACCCAGCACAGCGGGTCCAACTCGGTGGGGGTGACGATCGACAGGCCTGGGCCGACGAGGCGACCGTCACCGTCGACCGTCGCGCTGGTGGAGACGCGAAGGTACTCGAGCGTGGCGCCGGCGGGCAGGGTCCACGACAGTACCGGGTGGTTCAGGATCGTCACGAAACCACCCGGCGTGGTGGGCATCGCCGGCTCAGCAGCCGCGATCGTCGGGGCGCTGACCGCGACCCCGATCGTCGCGACGAGTAGTGCGAGTGCTGCGCGGATCATCGTCGCTTCCTTAGCTCGCGGAGCAGCTCGGCGTTCTGCCGCTCGATGTCTGCCAACCGCGCCTCGAGCTGCTCCCAGTGCGACGAGAACCACGCAGGCGGTCCGCCCGGGGTGCCCCCGAGGTCGTCGGGCGCATCGGTGTAGATCTCGCTGAGGTGAACGCCGAGCGCCGCCGCGATCTTGCGCAGCGACCGGGCGGTCACACGCGGATCGGACCGCTCGGCCCGCGCCAGCGTCGCATCCGAGATGTCGTGGAGCGCGGCCCACTTCGGGCGAGCGTCGCTGGATTGGGCGACCCGCAGGGCGTGGATGCGGTCGCCGTGTACGGGCGACTGAACGTTGTCGGTCATCGGCATAGACCCGTTCATATCGGATCACATATCGGTAACGATTCCGATGAATCAGTTGACGAGTATCCGCTAGTCATGCTTTACTTCACAACCGTGATTCCACGCGGTTCCGACACGAAGGATCGTCCAGTGACAGTTGCCCCCAACCCAGACCCCGATTCCGCCGCCGCGATCCGACAGCGACGCGCCGAGCTCGGCCTCTCCCACGCGAAGTTCGCCCGGCTATGCCGCCTCGACCCGGCCACCATCCGAGCGCTCGAAGTCATCCCCGACCCCGAGGCCGAGGACGAGAAGAAGGCGAAGCCGAAGCGCCCCGACTGGGTGACGCTCTGCAAGCTGGTGAAGTTCGCGGGCATGGATCCCCGGACCCTGATCGGTGAGCCGGTCGAGGTCGACCTCGCGGCCGTTGGTCTGGCCGCATGACGTACGCCCCCCGCCCACTGCGGCCGCTGCCCGCCGTGCCAACCATCGCCCGCGCGCCGCAGAACGTCGTCGTGCCGTTCGCCGAGTCCTGCTGGTGCTGCGGCGAGAAGTGGCACCCCGCCCTCCTCACCACCAGCGGCGCGGGTCCGTGCTGCGTCCTCGACCACGACGACGACGGCTCACTGCCGCCCGCCGCCTGACCCCTCGCCCCAGGAGCCCGATCACATGACCGCCCTCGCCATCGCCCCAGCCCCGCCCGCCCCTACCGTCGCGACGCCCGTGCACCCCGTCACGCGCGTCGTGTACCGCGACAGCGACCACAGCTACCGCCTGCGCTACGAGTGCGCGACGTGCCTCGAGACCGGCACGATCCCCGGCGTGCGACCCGGCACGACGAAGAAGTGCACCGCCTGCAAGGGCGAGGGCGCGAAGTTCGAGCGCGTGCCCGCCGTCAGCACGATCCTGTCGGAGCTGAACAAGCCCGCCCTCGTGCACTGGGCAGCCCGCATGGCCGCCGACGCGGTCGCGGAGGAGCTCCAGCGCCGCGGCGCCGAGCGCCTCGACCTCGCAGCCGTGATCCCCGCGTCCGAGTTCGCGCTCGTCTGCCAGCTGGCGCAGGACGCGCACAAGAACGCGAAGGACGAGGCTGCCGACATCGGCACGCGCGTGCACGACTGGATCACGACGGCGGGCGCCGACATCCTCGATACGCCCCTGCCCGATGACCCCGAGCTGCGCGGGCCGTGTGAGGCGTACGTCACGTGGTGGCGCTCCACGGGCTACACGGTGGTCGAGGTAGAGCGCATCGTCGTGGACAACCACGCGCGCTACGCGGGCCGGTTCGACCTGCTCGTGCGTGACGCCCGTGGCCGCCTGCTCGTGCTCGATATCAAGACGAGCAACTCGGTGTACCTCGAGCACGTGCTCCAGCTCGCCGCGTACGCGAAGGCGCTGCGCGAGGAGATCGGCGTGACGATCAGCGGCACCGCCGTGGTGTGGTGCCACAAGGACGGGCGCCCGGTCAGCACGATCACGCGCACCGCTCGCGAGTACCGCGCCGACTTCCGCGTCTTCGCGGCGCTGTTCGGGGTGTACGCGCATCGCAAGGCGCTCGGCGGCGAGTTGCGCCGCGTCATCAAGGAGTCCGAGGTGGCTGCGGCCGCCGACGCGTACCCCTTCCTCTAACCCCCGTCCTCGCCCCAACCCTCAGCACCCCGGAGATCGCCCATGACCAGCACCGCACTCGAACGCCGCCAGCAGAACGCCGAACTGATCTCGTTCACCGACGAGCAAGTCGACGTCATGCGCTCCACGATCTGTCGCGAGCTCAACGACGCCGAGTTGAGCCTCTTCCTGGCCATGTGCCAGAAGTACGCGCTCGACCCGTTCAGCCGACAGATCTACGCCACCAAGACGGGGGGGAAGCTCACGCCGATCACGTCGATCGACGGTTTCCGCCTGATCGCGCAGCGCAGCGGCCAGTACGCCGGCCAGCGCCCCCCCGAGTGGACGGCCGACGGGCGGGAGTGGGTCGACGTGTGGATCAACCCCACCCCACCCGCCGCCTGCCGCGTGTCCGTGCTGCGGCACGATTGGGACGAGCCGATGACGGTTCCGCTGACGTGGACGGAGTACACCGGAGGGAGCGCGAGCCACATGCAGCGGAAGATGCCCGCCCACATGCTGGCGAAGGCGACCGAGGCCATCGCGCTTCGGAAGGCGTTCCCGAACGACCTGAGCGGCCTGTACACGAGCGACGAGATCGTCGACGCCGTGCCGGCCGGCGAGGTGGAGGTCGTGCGTGACGACCAGCCGGCTCTGGCGGCGGTGGGGACCGGTCCCGCGAAGCGGCCCGCGACCCGGCGTCGGCCCGCGCCAACCCCAGCGCCGGCCGAGCCGGCCGCGGCCGACGCCCAGGTCGTGGCGCTCGCGAACGACGTCCTCCCGGACAGCTGGTTCGGCGACCTCGTCACGGCAGCGTCGACCCTCGCCGACGACGAGAAGGCCGAGCTCGTGGGGTGGAGCGCCGCGCACGGCCTCCGCTGGAAGGACCACGACGCCTGGACCGTCGCGCAGGCCAACGCGGTCAGCGAGCGCATCGACCAGTTCACGCCGCCCGCGGTCTCCGAGGAGGAGACGGCGCTGCTCGAGGGTGACCTCGAGGAGGCGTCCGACGCGGGCGAGGAGCTGGCGCCTGCGGAGCAGGTCGCGATGGATGCCGAGTTCGCGGATCTCGCGGGCGCGGTCGACGCGGCGCAGGACGCGCCCACTACATCTTCGTCGCGGCGGCGTTCCCCCACTTCGCCTGCCGCGGCGTAGTAGCGGCGCCGGCGGCGGATCCCCCTTCGGGCCGCCGGCGCCGCCCTCCATTCCCCTGTTCGAAGCCTCGATCTCCCGAGAGGAGCGTCAGCGTGTCGCAGAACACCCAGAACGAGCCGTATTACGCGCTGCACCGATCGTTCGTGCACCGGTACCGGATGCGCCGTGCGCGCGCCCTCGGTGTCGGCGCCACCATGCTCGCCGCGTGGTACGCGGTGATGCACGACATCGCGAGCAACGCCGCCAGCTTCGGCGAGTTCACGACGGACGTGCGCGCTTTCGTTGAGGCCGTCGGGGAGCCGCCGCGGTACGGGTCGACGGACGAGGACGTGCTGCAGGACGCGCTCCTGGCTGACGCGTGGCGGATGCTCGCGGCGGCGAAGGTCGTGGAGATCGTGGCGGGCGACCCGAGCGCGGTCGACGACCACGGGCTGCCGTCCGAGTTCCGCGTGCGGGTCCTCGGGGTCGCCGACGTGAACGCTCCGCGGCGGCCGCCGAAGTCCGGCGCCCAGCGCACCGCAGAGTGGAAGGCGCGACAGAAGGTGACGCCGGGTGACGACGTCGCCGCCGTGGTGACGCTGGGTGACGGGGGTAACGCGAGCCCGTCACCGGTGACGTCGGGGGTGACGAGTGACGAGGACCCACCCACCCACCCACCCACCCATACCACCCAACCAATGGTGGGCCTCGCGCACGTGAGCGCGCCCGCCCGCGAGGCGGGCCCGTCACCCCTCACCATCATCGGGAAGGCGAGAGGTCGGATCGGTCGAGCACGACGAGAGCTCGGCAGCCTCACCACCGCAGCCGAAGCCTTCGTCGGCGCTGCCGTCGAGGAGCGCCTCCCTCGGCGCATGGACGACCAGGCCGAGCTCGTCGAGCTGTGGGAGCCCCTCGTCGCCCGCCTGCACGAGCACGGCCCGGAGTCGCTCAGCTACGGCCTCGCCAAGGCGAACGAGTACGGCAAGCCCGGCATGGCGTACCTCGACGCGTGCATCGCCACGCACCAGAAGCAGAAGGTCCGCCCGGTCGGCACCGCTCCCGCGTCGAGCGAGGATCCCGCGCTGATCGCGATGTGGGACGACTACGACCCGGGCGCCCCCGGCGCCGCGGAGCGCATCGCCGCACGCAAGGCCGCCTCGTGACCGCCGCCCACCCGCACCGCGCGCAGATCGACGCCGCCTACCTCGACGAGTGGCACGCGCTGCACGCCGAGTACCGCGCGAACCACCTCGAGCGACAGCTGCCGAAGCGGTACCGGCTCGCCGACCCGGAGACGCAGCTGCACCCGCTCGTGCGCGCCGCTGCGGGCAAGGGGCGCAGCATCGTGCTCACCGGGCCCAGCGGGTCTGGGAAGAGCCACCAGCTCGCGCTCGCCGCGAAGCTGGAGGACGCCGCCGGCCGCTCGGTCGCATGGTTCGACGCGATCGACCTGATCGACCGCCTGCGCACCGCGGAGCGCGACCCCGAGGCGATGCCGCATGCGGCGTTCGCATCACCCGTCGTGGTGATCGACGACCTCGGCAAGGGGCGCGTGAACCCGTTCGTGCTGGAGAAGGTGTTCAAGCTCGTCAACGGGGCGTACATGGATGAGCGCATCCTGCTCGTCTCGACGGAGTTGTCGTTGCAGGAGCTCGCGCAGGTGTACGGCGCGGCGATCGCTCGGCGGTTGGCGGATCTTGCGGAAGGCATCACGCGCCTCGACGCGGGCTGGTGGAAGCGATGAGCGCGCGCTACGGGCTCGTCGCCACCACGCCGCTCGCGGACGCCGTCGAGCGGTACCTGCGCAGCGAGACGATCGACAACCTGTCGCACGAGTCGGGCGTGCCCCCGCGAACCATCCTCGCGATCCGGAAGCGGGAGCGCGGTGGTACGGCGATCGACGTCGCGGACCGCCTTGCGGTCGCGATGGGCACGAGCCTCGACGAGCTCGAAACGAACTTGCCCGACGCCGTGGTAGACGAGGGGCGCCCTGGCGCGTGGACGCGCGGCGAGGTGCTCGAGCGGATCCGCGAGTGGACGCACCAGCACGGCAAGCCGCCAGCGGCGTCGCAGTGGAACCCGGCGCGCGCGCAGAGCTTTGCGGATGCCGCCATGGCGAAGAGCCGGGTGTGGCTCGAGGGCATCGCGGCGTTCAAGGAAGGCGACTACCCGGGGCAGGACACCGTCGAGCGCCTGTTCGGGTCGTGGAGCGCGGGCCTCGAGGCGGCCGGCTACGCCAGCCGCCCGAAGGGGCGCACGCCGCGTGCGGTGACCGCGTCGCACGTTCGGCAAGCGGTGTACGCGTCGCCGGATGCTGCGGTCGCGGACTTCCGCTTCCAGGTCGACTGCATCGCTGACGCCGCATCGCCGGCGGAGCGCCGGCAGGCCGTGCAGGACATGGTCGGGATGGCGCTCGCGTGGCTCGAGCAGTTGGACGCCGAGCAGGTGGCGTCGTGAAGCGCCTCGAGCCGCCGTACACCGGCGCCGAGATGACCGCCGCGCGCACCGCCGCGATGCGCGCGCTCGAGGACCGCGGCTGGAAGCGCGTGGAGTTCTGCGGGCTGTACCAACCCGTCTACGTGTCGCCCGAGGGTGGCCGATGGGTGCAGCTGGTTCGCATCCTCCACACCCCGCGGTACGAGCTCGCGCCCATCGCGCAGCCCACCGCGCAGGTCCCGCACCGCCGGCTCGACTACCCCGTCGAGTACTGCGAGACGTGCGACATGCCCGTCGTGGTCGCGCAGCTGCAGGGCCACCGCGCTCGGCGCATCGTCGTCGACGCGGGCTACACCGGCTCCGGCCGCATCCGCCTCGCCCCAGCCCTGGGCGCGGGAGACGTTCCGATCGTGGTCGCTACGTATGACCGGGATCGGCAGTTCGGGCACGTCGAGCACTCAGCGACGTGCCGCCCATCATCGGTTGGGAGGACCGCATGAAAACGCCCCGCATCACACGACACCCCATCGTCCACATCACGAAGCGCGACGACGACTGGAAGGGGGGCCGTCAGCGAATCGGGCGGCTCACCACCGCCGAGTTCGACGCGCTCGACTCGCTCGAGATCATGGGCGGATCAGCCTCGCTCCGCTCGCTCGCCGCACGCGAGGGCGTGCACGAGGACATCATCGGTCGGCGTTTCTGGAAGTTCGTGCACGCCGGCATCATCACGTCGGCGATGGTCGAGCTGACCGAGGTTCCGCTCACCGACGAGGTGCTGACGAATCGCCTGTCGGTCTACACGATGACGCCGGCTGGTCGCGACGCCTTCAACCATGCGCTGTGGCTCATGGATCACGGTCGGGCGGCGGCATGACCGCCACCGGCATCGCCCGGACGTGCGTGACGAGTCCGCCCTACTGGGGCCTGCGCGACTACGGCGTTGACGGCCAGATCGGGCTCGAGCCGACGCTCACCGAGTTCATCGACAGCATGGTCGACGTGTTCAGGGCCGTGCGTCGCGTGCTCACCGACGACGGCACCATCTGGGTGAACATGGGCGACAGCTACGCCGGCAAGCAGCGCGGCGAGGACGTGTGCTTCACAGACTCGAAACGGTTGAACGGTCCGGGCGCGAACCAGAAGCGCCAGGCGATCAATCGCACGCGGCGCTGCGCGTCCGAGAGCGGCCTCAAGCCGAAGGACCTGGTCGGCCAGCCGTGGCGTCTCGCGCTGGCACTCCAGGACGACGGGTGGATCCTGCGCACGGACATCGTGTGGGAGAAGCCCGACGCGATGCCCGAGAGTGTGCTCGATCGCCCGAGCCGGTCCCACGAGTTCCTGTTCCTGCTCGCGAAGTCCCCGCGGTATTTCTACGACGGCGACGCCATCCGCGAGCCCTTCGCTCCCGGCAGCATCGGGCGCGTGGGCCGTCCCGGTAGCGCCACGGGGGGACGTCGGCAGCAGCACCAGCCCGGCTGGAAGGACGGCCGCCGAGACCTCACGGGCGAGACGTACGACCCGAACCCCAGGGGCCGCGCGAAGCGCACCGTCTGGACTGTTCCGACGTCCCGGTTTCCCGGCGCGCACTTCGCCACGTTTCCGCTCGAGCTGATCACGCCGTGCATCCTCGCCGGCACGAGCGCCCGCGGCCAATGCCCGAAGTGCTCGGCCCCATGGAGGCGCATCGCCCGAAGCGAGGTGGATTCCTCGAGCGCGCCGCGGCGGTCGCCGCTCGTGCCAGCGGTCTCGATCGCCGAGCAGGGTCGGAACGGTCGGGACTCGGCGACGTTCGGTCGGCGCGTGAACCGCGTGACCGAAGGATGGGAGCCGACGTGCGCATGCGACGCAGGCGCCCCGGTTCCGGATCTCGTGCTCGACCCCTTCATGGGCAGCGGCACCACCGCCGCCGTTGCCCGCCTGCACGGCCGTCGCGCCATCGGCATCGACCTGAATGCCGACTACCTGCGGATCGCCGCCGAACGCCTCGCCCAGCAATCCCTGCTCACCCCGGAGGCATCGTGATCAACCCGCACACTTCCGCGCGCCGTCGCGCCGCCTTCGACGTATGGATCCCCGGACGCCCCGCCCCCCAGGGCAGCATGACGCCCATCCGCAAGGGCCCCCGTCTCGGCGTGCGCAGCGCCAACGACAAGATCCTCAAGCCGTGGCGCGCCGCCGTCTCGTCGGCTGCTGCGGACGCGCGCGGCGCCGGTCCACTCACGACACCCGTCGAGGCGATGATCGACTTCGTCTTCCGTCGCCCCGCCGCGCACTACGGCAGCGGGCGCAACGCCGCGATCCTCAAGCCGAGCTCGCCCAGCGCGCCCATGAATCGGGGGCAGGGCGACATCGACAAGCTGTGCCGCGCCGCGCTCGACGCGCTCACCGACGCGAACGTCATCACCGACGACGCGATCATCGTCCAGCTGCACGCCCGGAAGCTGTGGGCCGATGGGCCCGCTGGCGCCGAAGGCTGCCGCATCCAACTCCGACCAGCCACGAGGACCGCATGACTGCCCGCTCATGGCGCACCTTCTGCGCCGCCTGCGACGACTACGTCAGCACCGACCACGCCGGCGCGTGCGCCTGGTGCGGGGGGCGCGTAAGAAACCGCACCGCCACGCGCCAGTCGTTCGGCACGCTCCGCCTCAACGACGATCACGTCGACCGGATCTGGGCGGCGTACAAGTCGGGGCGCTCCGTCCCATCGATCGCCGAGGAGGTCTGGAAATCCGCGGGGTTCCCTACTGCCGCGACCTGCCAGCGTGCGATCTACCGAGCCTTCCACGCACGCAAGCTGACGACGCGTGACCAGCACGCCCCGAAGAAGCACGGCGCTTTCGTGCGCACCACGTCAGGAGCGCTCGCGGACCCCGAGCGGCGCCGGCAGCACTTCCGCGAGAAGCTCGGATCCCGCCGGTGCGCGGGGAGCAACGTCGACGGATCGCCGTGCCAGAAGTGGGCCTCGCCCGCCAGCGATCGCTGCCCCTTCCACGACGCCGATCGTGCGCGCGCCGCGCAGGACGCGCGACGTCTCGCGATGCGCGCAAAGCGGCCTCGGTGGGGTACGTACCGCGCCGCCGTCACCGAGTGGGCGCAGGAGTACGGCCACGGCGCGTACAAGGCCGCCGAGCAGGCCTGCGGTATCAACCGCACCACGCTCGGAAACCTCGTGCGCTACCACGGGGACGACCAGCAGCTCACCCCCCGCACCGCAGCGCTCCTCGCCCAGCTCGTGGCGTCACCCCCGGCGCGGCTGGAGCGGGCGTCGTGACGGCCCGTGCGTACACCGTGCAGGAAGTCGCGCACGCCTTCGCCGTCAGCGAGGGCACCGTCCGCAACCACGCCCCCGACCTCGGCGGGTTCCAGGTCGGCAACAGCTGGCGCTTCCCGCCGAGCACGTTCACCGACCGTGGCGTCACGCCCCCCGGCGCCGCCCCCGCCCCGCCCACGCCAACGCCCGAGCCCCCATGCCCCGAGTCCCAAGCGTCACCATCACCGAGCGAACCCCCGGCAAGTGGAGCGTCCGATGGCGCGAGCACGGCCGCCAACGCGAAGAGCGAGGCCACGCCACGGAAGCGGAGGCGGAGCGTCGCCGCTTCGAGATCGAGGCACGGCTCCGCAGCGGTCTTCCCGGAGTACGCGCAGCGGTCTCGGTCCGCGAGTTGACCCTGCGCTGGTGGGACGACTACGTCCTCACGCTCGACGCGTCGACCCGCACCAACTACCAGACCCCCGCGCGCCGCATCTTCGAGAGCATCGGCGAGACCGACGCCAGCACCCTCAGCACCCCCTCGCTGATCGCGTGGCGCGACGACCTGGCGGCGTACCTCACGCCGCGGCTCGTGAACGACTGCCTCAAGATCCTGTCGAGCGTGTACCAGCGCGCACTCGAGTGGGGCACCGTGGAAGCGAACCCGGTGCGCGCCGTGCCGCGCCTCACGGAGCCCGCGACGAGCATCGTCGTGCCGACCCGCGAGCACGCAGCCGCCGTCGGCATCACGGCGCCGACGCTCACCGCGCGCGCCCGGCTCGTCGTGGCCGCGACCGTCGGCCTGCGCCCGGGCGAGCAGCTCGCGCTCGAGTGGCGGCACGTGCACGACGAGACGATCCGCGTCGAGCAGTCGCTCAAGATGAACGGGCGGATCGGCGCCACGAAGACGCGCAACTCCAACCGCACCGTGCCGATCGCCAGCGCCGCGCGCAGCGTGCTCGACGAGCTGCAACGCGCGACGCGTCACCACCGCTCCACGGACCCCGTGTTCGCCACTCCCCACGGCGTGTTCCTCAACCCGTCGCGCTTCCGCATCGACATCTGGTACCCCTGGCGCATCGAAGCCGGCGTTCCCAATCTCGACTGGGGCGCGTGGCGGCACTACTACGCGGCGGCGTGCGCGTCAGCCGGCGCGTCGCTGTTGCAGTGCAGCCGGTGGATGGGGCACTCGTCGATCGCGACGACCGCGAAGCACTACGCGTACCTCTTCGACGAGGACGCGCACGCAGTCATGGAACGGATCGGGTGAACGCCCCGGACCGAGCGTCGACTGCCCACGCTTTGCCCACGCTCAGCCCCGGCAACCACCGCAATCCCGCATTCCATCGTCACGCCCGAACGAAGGAAACCCGCATGCAGCCGTCCAACGCATCCTTTGCAAGCATGAGGTCGTCGGTTCGATCCCGTCCAGCTCCACTTCGCGCCCGCGGCGCCGCGTGTCGGTCCGCGCTTCGCGCTGAAGCGTGCGCCGCTCCTCGCTCCGCCTGCATGGAGCGCGGGCGTGAGGTCCTCCCCCCCCTCTGAGCAGTCCTGGTCCAGCGTGTCGAGCAGGGAAGTGCCGGGGATATCCGGGTGATGACTGCTGATCAACCCGTGCCCCTCGACGGTGACCTCATCGACGCCCTTCGGAAGCGAGACGGGCAGCGGACGATCGTCGTCACCGCCGACGGCACGCGGCACACGGTCTGGAACATCGCGTGGGGATACGACATGGGCGATGAGTTCGCGCATGTCACGACGAACATCAGCCCGCAGGTCGAGGGTGCGCCGGTCGGGTTCTTCCGCACGTCCGACGTGCGAGACGTCCTGGACGACAGCGGAGCGCGCATCGCTGGCTGAGGCGGCGCCACGCTCACCCCGGAGCGGCCTCCCGGATCGGCCGATAGGCTTGCCCGCATGCATGACGACGCGATCGCCGCCCTCCGCAAGCTGCCCGACATCGACGGGGTGCCCGCCGCGGTGCTCGCGTTCGAGCACGTGCCGGTGTCGGCGTCGATCGTGTCGGCGATGCGCCGCGACGGGGAGATCGTCGACTTCTGCATCGAGTACTCCAACCGCGCGGCGGGGGCGGGCACCGACGATCGCACCCGCCACTACGGCGACCCGTTGTTCGAGGTGATCCCGTCGTTCGCCGAATCGGGGCTGTTCGAGCGCTTCGTCGAGGTGGTCGAGCAGCAGCAGCCCTACAGCCAGGACGATGTTCGGCTCACGGGCGAGTACGACGGGGTCAAGTACGACGTCGTGCTCGAGGTGGTCGCCATCCCGCTCGGCGGCGACCAGGTCCTGTCCGTCTCGCACGACCGGACGGCGCAGCACGCCAACGCCGCGCGCCTGACCATGGCGCAGGAACAGCTCGAGCGCCGAGCGCGCGTCGAGGCGCAGCTGCGGTCCGTCAACGAGGGGCTGATCGACGACCTCGTCTCGATCCAGTCCGCACTCGATTCGGGCGACACGCGCACCGCGCAGCACCACGCGTCCCGCGGCGCCGCGCGTGCTGCCGAGGTGGTCGTCGGCCTGCGCGAGCTGCTGCGGACCTGACGCGCCGAGCGGTCAGCTCGCCGGGGCGATCACCTCGAACGTGATCGGCGCGACGTAGGAGCCCGGGGGCTGGGCCGCTGGCACCCGGAGCCCGAACTGGAGCGAGACGCTCGACGAGCCGGGGGCCAGGGTGTGCGCGAGCTTCAACGCGGCGGTCGGCGCAGCGCGCCAGTGCGCACCGTCCGCCGCGGAACAGGTGCCGGTGGCCACGTCCGCCGTGCTGCCGCCGCCGACCGAGCCCACGCACACCGCGAAGAACCCGTTGGTGGACAGCCAGGTGTTGGCCCCACCGTAGTCCGGCATCGTCGTGCCGACGAGACGCATGACGTAGGTGTCCGCGTTGGCGCCGACGACCTTCTCGCCGACCTGCACGACCGAGCCGTCGGGCGCGAAGCCGAGGCCGCCGGCGGTCTCGTCGCTGGTGACCGGGATGTCGACCATCAGCTTCCCCGTCCCGTTGAGGGTGGTGTCGAAGCTGCCGTCCGGCATGAGGCGCGCGAAGGCCGCGTCGTAGTCCGCCGCGCCGCGCTGCGCGTCGCCGCCGACGAGGTACCGGCCGTCCGGCTGGCGCAGGATGCCGGTGGCGATGCCCTGGGAGCTCGCCGCGAACTGGAACCCGACGTACCCGGAGGTGCCGAACGTGGTGTCGACGGCGCCGGCCGCGTTGACCTTGGCGACCGCGAAGTTGTTGAGGCCGGACGTGCCTGCGACGACGATCGACAGGTCGGGGTTCACGACCACGTCGTATGCCCGCTCGTTGTTCTGCGCGGGAAAGTCGAGGGTGCGGTACCCGCTCCCGTTGAACCCCGGCGAGTCGAGCGTGCCGTCGGCACGGAGGCGGATCAGCAGGAAGAACCGGTTGGCGGGAGTGCCGACGAAGTCGGTCTCACCGGCGATGACGATCTTGCCGTCCGGCGCCAGCTCCACCGCGAGCCCTGCGTCGGAGAAGGCCGAGACGGAGAGGCGGATGTGCCCGAGGCCCCCGTTGAACGTGGTGTCGAGGGTGCCGTCGGCTGCGAGGCGCGCCGCGGCGACCTCCATCGTCCCGGAGAGGTCGGCGCGGCCGACGAGCACGATCTTGCCGTCGGGCTGGATCGCCACGTCGTACGCCCCTCCCGAGCCCGTGCCGGGATTCACGCTGGCGATGCCGCCCGTGCCGAAGCTGGCGTCCTCGATGCCGTTGACGTCGTAGCGCACGACGACGAAGTCCTTGCCGGTCGCCCACCCGGCCACCACGAGCTTGCCGTCCGGCTGCAGCGCGACCGCATACGCCTGCGCGGCGGCGCTGCCGGGGACGGTCGTGGTGCGCCGGCCCGTGCCACCGCCACCGTAGGCGCTGTCGATCGTGCCGTTCTCGTTGAAACGGGCGATGCGGAAGCCCGTGTTGGCGGCATCGCTGACGGCGACGACGACCTTGCCGTCGGTCTGGACGGCGACGGTGTGGTGCATGCGCTGGATCTCGTTGCCCGCGATCAGCGACGACACCAACGATCCATCGCTGTCGAACGTCGTGTCGCGCGTGCCGTCGGTCATGCGGTACATGCCGGCGCCGCGCCCGTCCCCCTGGAACGCGCGGATCATGGAGGAATCGTTGGAGGAGCCCCACGTCACGGTGCAGGGGATCGACGAGATCACCTGCGAGCCGGGCAGCACCACGCCGAGCGCCGTCTGGCCGGCGATGCCCTCCGGGCACCCGGTCGCGCTGTCGAGCGACGTCGCGCTGGGCACCGTGGCGGTGACCACCGTCGACGACGTGGCGCCCGAGGCCGGCGAGGCTGCACCGATAGCCGCGCACGCCGCGAGGACCCCGAGGGCACGCAGCAGCACGGGTGGCAGCGCAGGGGGCATGGTCGAACTATCGGCCCGCCAGCCCCGACCTGTAGCCGCGCAGGGCGATCGTCGTGCGCGACCTGCCTCCGGGTCGTACGACCAAGGTCCCATGGACCGGTCGGCGGTCCGTCGCGATGATGCGGTGGCACCTGCGGAAACCGCCGCGGGCCACTCCGAGAAGGATCACCCGTCATGCATCGCTCGCTCCTCATCCTCGTCGCCGCCTTCGCGGCGCTCGCCCTGCCCACCACGGCCTCCGCCGTCACCGTCTCGAAGGCATCGCTCTCCGCGGGCCAGCTCCGTGTGGAGGGCTCGAACGCCGCGCCGGGGATCTTCACGACCGCCGAGTCCACGACGAGCGCCGCCGGCATCCGCTCCGACACGAAGGGCCAGTTCAAGATCCAGGCCACCAACTTCACGGCGCCCGACTGCACGATCGTGGTCAGCGACCGACAGACGCCCTCTGCGACCGTCCGCATCTCCGGATGCACGCCGACGACGGTGCCCGTCACGACCCCGCCTCCGGCGTCGAGCGGCACGTGCCGGCTCGTGACGCCCGCGGGCGCGACGACCTTCACGCGCAACACCAACAGCACGCTCTACTTCCCGACGACCGGCTGCGCGACCAACGGCTTCGGCGACCTGCGCTTCGTGGTCACCGGCGGCTCGATCCCGGTCGGGATGTCAGGCCCCAACCTGCAGGGCCCGGACTCTGCGAACATCATCGGCACGCCGACCCTCGCGGGGACGTACACCTTCCAGCTGCAGGTGACCGACCGGCTCGGGCAGACCGACTTCGAGAACTACACGATCGTCGTCGCCTAGGCTCCGCGGGGCGCGCGTGATCACCGTGGCCCGGAGCGGGTAGGTGGCCTCGCATGACCTCGGAACCCGCATCGTGAAGCTGCCCCGGCCCGTCAACCGGAACCGCGCCTCGGAGCTGCCGGGCGACCTGGACGACGACGGTGTGCTCGGCACGGTGCGCCTCGAGATCCCCGATCGCACGATCATCAAGGTGCTCGCGTACGTCATCCTCGCGGCGCTCGTCGTGTCCGCGGCGCACCTGATCGCGAGCGTGCTGATCCTGCTCGTGGTCGCGACCTTCCTGGCGATCGCGCTGGACCCCGCCGTGCGGCTGTTCCAGCGCACCCTGCGACTACCACGCATGGCTGCGATTGCGCTCATCCTCATCCTGGGGGCAGCGGCGATGGTGGGATTCGTCTCCGCGCTCGTCCCGCCACTGGTCGACCAGTCCACGGCGATGGCGCGAGAGGCGCCCCAGCTCGGCCACGACCTGCGCACGCACCACTGGATCGCGCGGCTCGACAACCGCTATGACCTGATCGACCAGGCGTCGAACAGCGCCGAGCGTCTCCCGAGGCTGCTCGTGGACCAGGCCGGCAGCGTGCTGGCCGTCGCCCTCAGCGGGATCGCCGGGTTCTTCACGCTCGTGCTGTTGACGGCCTTCCTGTTGATCGAGGGGGGCGCGATCACGCAGGGGCTCGTGAACGTCTGGCCACAGCTCGCCAAGCGGCGCTGGTGGAGCCTCGTGCAGGAGTCGTACGCGTCGATCGGGGGGTACGTCGCGGGGACGCTGCTCGTCGCGTTGATCGACGGCATCGCGGTCCTCATCCTCCTCGAGGTCATCGGCGCGCCGTTCGCGCTCCCCATCGCACTGTGGGCCAGCGTGTGGGGGCTGCTCCCGGTGGTCGGTGGGGTCATCGGTTCGATCCCGGCGATCGCCGCGGCGTTCAGCGTCGGGCCGGTCCAGGGATTCGTCGCGCTGGCGTTGTCGCTGGCCTACCACCTCGTGGCACGGGCGATCATGCATCCGGCGATCGTCGGCCGGGCGATCGCGTTGTCACCGTTCTTCGTCTTCATCTCGATCCTGCTCGGCGACAAGCTGCTGGGCATCATCGGCATCGTGCTCGCCATCCCGCTCGCGGGGATCGCGCAGATCGTGATCAGCGACCGCCTGCGCCGGCGCGCGGGCGAGGTCGAGACCGTCCCCGTGCCGTCCATCCATCCGCCAGAGCCCGAGCCCGAACCCGAGCCCGAGCCCGCGCCCAGCTGACGCCGGGGACCATGGTGGGTCCCGCCGCGGGATCACTCCCCGTCGGTCCACCAGTCGCGAGTGCCGGTGACGTCGCCCCGGGGGTCGTCGCCGAGGTTGGGGGCGCCGGACACGATCAGCTGGAGGCCGTCGGGACCGGCCTCGTAGCCGCGCCAGGTGCCGGGCGGCACGCGGACGGCGTCCCACCTGCGCAGCTCGATTACCTCGTCGTCGAGCTTCATGCGCCCCGAGCCGCCCACGACGACGAACACCTCCTCCTGCGTGGCATGCGTGTGCCCGTAGGGGAAGCGGTAGCCCGGCGGGATGCGCTGCAGGCACAGGCCCGATTGCTCGAGGCCGAGCTCCTTCGTGGCCAGGTGGAACTCCAGCTCGGGCGGCCCGTCGAAGTTGGAGCCGACGTCCGTGATGTCATCGACGAGGTTCGCGTGCGTGAACGGCATGGCGGCGATCCTAGAGGCGCGGCGTCGGTGGGATCGAGGCGGGTCCTACGACCAATGTCGCGTGGCGCGAGCGACCCGTCGTCCGCGACTGTGTGGCAGACACAGCGAACCGCCGCCGGCGGCCCGCACCACACAGGAGTACCTCCATGCAGATCAGGTCCAGGGGAGTCGTCGTGCTCGCCAGCGTGCTCGCGCTCGCAGTCGTCACGCCGAGCGCGCTCGCATCCGGCAAGGCCGCGGGTGGCGGTGCCACCAGCACCACCATCTCGTCGACCGCGACGACGCCCAACGCCGGCGGCGGTGGCAGCGGCGGCGGCGGCGGCGGTGGCGGCGGCGGTGGTGGTCGCAACAGCGGCGCCAACGATGTCATCGCGCCCGTCGCGCCGACCCCGCCGCCCCCGCCGCCGCCGACCCCCGCGACGGTGACGTGCGCTGCGATCACCTCCGCATCGGCGACCGTCGGCTACTACTCGATCTACGCCGCGCTCTGGAACAACTTCGCCCTGCGCAACTGTGCGGACGGCCAGGAGACGGTGTACCTCGACGTGGTCAACAGCGACCCGACGACCGGCGCGGTCATCTACCGGGCGCAGGGCGTCTGGTCGCTGGCCTCGGGCCAGAACATGTCGGGCGTGTACGACAACGACTTCGCCACGTTCAACACGGACTTCGACGTCACCTACACGCTCTCCGACGACACGGGCCGCCAGCTGGACCGCTGGACGACCACCGCGCGCACGCCGGACTGACCCCCGCGCGCCTGCCTCCCCTGCCGCTCGGCGAGCACCCGTCGAGCGGCAGGGGGAGCCGCGCCGTCAGTGCGGACTGACACCCTCGCGCGGGCGCATCGGCAGCAGGCTCACGCAGAGCGCGGCGAGCACCGTGATGCCGACCACGCACCAGAGCGCCACCTGCATCGCGAGGCCGAACGCATGCTCGCTGCCGTCCGTGCGCACGTGGCCGTCCACCACCTGGAAGAACACGGTGCCGAGGATGGCGATGCCGATCGCGCTGCCGAACTGCTGCACCGAGCTGATGGTGCCCGACGCCGATCCGCTCTCGTGGTCGTCGACGCTCGAGAGCACGAGGTCGAAGAACGGCATCATGAACAGGCCCATGCCGGCGCCGCCGAGCGCCATCGGCGCCGCCAGCTGCCAGATCGTCGGCGTGTCGTGCGTGCCGGCGACGACCAGCGCCATCGCGGCGACACCGACCCCGAACAGGGTCGCGCCGATGTACATGATGCGCTTGCCCATCCGCGCGGCGAGCCCCGCCCCGAGTGCGAAGCCCAGCACCGTGCCGAGCGAGTTGGGGATGCCGGCGAGGCCTGCCTTGAGCGGCGACCACCCGAGACCCACCTGCAGGAACAGCGTGAAGGTCAGGCTGAACCCGATGAGCGCGGCGAAGAACAGCAGCCCGGTCAGCAGCCCGCCCGTGAAGGCGCGCTTGCGGAACAGGGACGGCTCGACCAGCGGATCGAGCCCGCGCCGTGAGCGGCTGACCTGCTGGCGCGCGAACACGACGTAGGTGACGGCCGACGCGGCGAGCATCGCGAACGACCACCACGGCCAGTCGTGCTCGCGCCCCTGCACGAGCGGATAGACCAGCAGGCCCGACGCCACCGATGCGATGCCCGCGCCCACCAGGTCGAGCCGCACGCGCCGCTCGCCGCGGCCCGCCGGCAGCACGTATCGGGCGCCGACGACCGCCGCGATGCCGAGCGGCACATTGATGAGGAAGATCATCCGCCATCCCCACCCGAAGTAGTCCGCGTCGACGAGCCACCCGGCGAGGATCGGCCCGCCCATGCTCGACAGCCCCATGACCGGGCCGAACAGCCCAAACGCCTTGGCCCGCTCGGCCGGCGGGAACATCTCGCGGATCATCCCGAGCCCCTGGGGGAGCATGATCGCGCCGAACAGGCCCTGCACCAGGCGTGCTGCGACGAGCACGGACGGGTCGGCGGCGAGGCCGCACCCGATCGATCCGAGGGTGAACCCGGCGGCGCCGATCGCGAACATCCGGCGGCGGCCGAAGATGTCGCCGAGGCGACCGCCCGTGAGCAGGCCGATCGCCATCGCCAGCGTGTAGCTCGCGCCGAGCCACTGCACGAGCGTCTCGCTGCCGCCGAGGTCCGCGCGGATCGAGGGCGCCGCGATGTTGGTCGCGAGCGCGTCGAGCAGGTCCATCACCTCGGCGCAGAGGATCACGAACAGCGCGATCCAGCGCAGCGGCCACGGCTCGTGGACGGGCTCGTCGGAGATGGGGGAGGACTGCGCTGCGGCGACGGTGTCGGTCATGACGGCCTCGGGTAGACTGGATGCGAACGGTGATCGCCACTGCACGAACACTGTTCGCTCTCTGTCGAACACTGTACCCGCGGCGACCGCGTCGCGCAACCTCGAGGCTCGAATGACCTCCGACCGTGCCGTTCCCGACGACCTCGCGCTCCCGCCGCGCCCGGGCTCGCGCGCGCACCGCCGCGCACGCGGCGTCCACGACGCGCACGCCACCTCCCGCACGACCCTGTCGCGCGAGCGCATCGTCGCGGCGGCCATCGAGGTGCTCGACGCAGAGGGCCTCGACGCAGTCTCCATGCGCCGCGTCGCGACCGAGCTGGGCACCGGCCCCGCCTCGCTCTACGCGCACGTGGGCGACAAGCAGGAGCTGCTCGACCTCGTCCTGGACGAGGTGCTCGGCGCGGTGGACGTGCCCGACCCCGACCCTGCGCGGTGGCAGGAGCAGCTCAAGGACGTGGCCCGCGCGATCCGCCAGGCGTACAAGCCCCACAACGACGTCGCGGTGATCTCGCTCGGCAACATCCCCACCACGCCCAACGTACTGCGGCTCAGCGACCGGCTGCTCGGCATCATGCTCGCCGGCGGCGTGCCCATGCAGCTCGCGGGTTGGTTCATCGACCAGCTGGCCAAGTACATCGACGCGGATTCGGTGGAGGGCGCGATCCTCGGTCGCCGGTTCGGCGGCGACCACGAAGCCGGCATGCAGTGGTTCCGGGAGATCCGCCAGTACTACCACGACCTCCCGCGCGAGCGGTTCCCCAACATCGCCGCGATGCAGGAGGAGCTCACCGGCGGCGGCGACGACGAGCGCTTCGAGTTCGGCCTCGGCCTGCTCGTGGACGGGCTCGCCGACCGCACCCGCCGCGCTACCTGAGCCGCAGGACGACCCAGACAGCGACGCCCGCGAGGACGAGCCATGTGGCCACGACCGCGACGGCCGCGCCCCGCGAGACCGGCCGATCGTGCAGCTCCGCCGCACGCGCCCGGCTGCGCACCATCACCTCGGCGGGGATCAGCCGCAGCACGAGGGCGATGCCGAGCGGGAGCAGGATGAGGTCGTCGAGGTACCCGAGCACGGGGATGACGTCGGGGATGAGGTCGATCGGGCTCAACGCGTACGCGACGACCACCCCGGCGAGCACGCGCGCCAGCCTCGGCGTCTCGGGATCGCGGCAGGCGAGGTACAGCGCGAGCACCTCCTGCCGCAGCGCGCGGGCACGCGCCTGGACGCGCTGCCACCTCGACGGGGCATGTGCGGGCTCCTCCACCGCCCCCGTCACATCCGCAGCTCGTCGAAGGCGGTGTGCAGCAGCCCGAGCATCGTCTCGTACTGGACGCCCAGGGCGCCCGAACGCGAATCGTCGAACAGGTAGAGCGAGTTGCCGACCGCCTCGATGCCGGCCTCGCCCAGCAGCAGGGTGAGCCGCTCCAGGAAGGCGGGGTTGAGCAGCTCGAACGCCGACACGTCGTCGCCCGGCGCCGCGTACACGCGGTAGCGCTCGTTGAACTCGGTGCTCTCGAGTTCGTACTCGCGCAGCCCGCGCGGGGTGCGCTGCAGCAGCTTGCGGCGGCGCACGATGATGTCGCCGTACGTGCGCGGGAGCGCCGCCTGCACCACCGTCGTGTAGCCGGAGCGTTCGCCGTCGGGGGACTCGCAGTACGTGTACAGCTGCACGAGGCGCCCCCGCACCTCGCCGATGACGTGGTTGTTGACGTCGCTGTCGGTCATCGACGCGCCCCCGAACAGCACGCCGCGCTCGGGCAGCAGCATCCGGCCGAAGTCCCCGTCGTAGTGCAGCCCGTTGCGCGCCGCGAACTCGCGCAGCGCCGTCACCTCCATGCTCGGGTCGGCGGTCGACTGCTCGATCGCATCGAGGCGCCACGTCGACCCGGCCCGCAGGAAGGTCCAGTACTCCGTGAAGGCGGAGCGGTCCCGCAGCAGCTGCTCGCCCGTGTCGGCGCGGACGAGGCGATCGTCCGCCGTGGCGCGCACCTCGACCACGAAGCGGTCCCGGGCATCGTCCTGCTCGTCGGCGACCTCGATCACCTCGTGCGACAGCAGCGTCGGCGAGCTGATCAGGTTGCGGCGGCCCAGCTCGGTGAGCGCCTGCAGCTCGAGGCGCATCTTCTCGTAGAGGCGGGGCGTCAGCAGCAGCTGCATCGTGGACAGGTCGAGGGCGCTCCACGCCGCCTGCAGCGGCGCGTACGTGCGCTGCACGACGCGGTCGATCAGCTCCGCGCTCCACGTC
Organism: Thermoleophilia bacterium; assembly: GCA_025964465.1. Classification (GTDB taxonomy): domain Bacteria; phylum Actinomycetota; class Thermoleophilia; order Gaiellales; family SKUG01; genus JAGQUL01. The sequence goes on along the minus strand of JAOPYS010000244.1, from coordinate 12,981 downwards.
GAATCCATGCTGGCCGCGGCGGCCAGCTCCCCCGCGATGCGCGCCCGGCGCTCCGCGAGCTTCCGCGCCGCGGCCCGTGAGCTCGCGACCGCGGCCCAGATCACCGCGATGACCACGATGATCTTCATCCACCACGGCAGGATCAGGAACAGGTAGAAGAGCGCGCCACCGCCGCCTCCCCCGCCGCCACCGCCCCCGCCGCTGCCGCCGCCACCGGCACGGGCGACGATCGAGGCGATGTAGAGGAGGGAGGACACGCCGCGACCCTACCGGCGCCGGGGCGTGCGGATCAGGCGGTGACTCCGCGCGACGCCTCGTCGAGCCGGGCGAGGTGGTCGTCACGCAGCGACAGGTGCGCAGCCGCGAGCAGGCCCTCGACCTGGTCCGGGCGGCTCGCGCTCGCGATCGGGATGACGGCGCCGGGCTGCGCGGCGAGCCACGCCAGGGCCACGGAGGCGGGCTCGGTGCCGAGGTCGTCGGCCACGTCGCGCAACGCGTCGACGACCCCGAACCCAGCCTCGGTGAAGTACTGGCCGACGGCCCCGCCCCGCGCGGCACCCTCGGCCTGCCGGCGCGCGCTGTCGCGGTCGTACTTGCCGGTCAGGAACCCGCTCGCGAGCCCGAAGTACGGCAGCACCGCGAGGTCGTGGCGCTCGACCACCTGCGCGAGCCCGTCCTCGTACTCGGCGCGGTGCACGAGGTTGAAGTGCGGCTGCACCGCCACCGGGCGCGCCAACCCCTCGCGCTCCGCCACCTGCACCGCCTCGTCGGTTCGCTCGGGCGACACGTTCGACAGCGCCCAGTACCGGACCTTCCCCGCGCGGACGAGCGCGTCGAACGAGGACACGATCTCCTCCATCGTCTGCGACGCATCGTCCTCGTGCGCATAGAAGAGGTCGATCGCGTCGATCCCGAGCCGCTCGAGCGACGCGTCCGCAGCCGCTGAGACGTTGTCGGGCGCGAGCCCGCGCCGCCCGTCGAGCTTGCCGACCTTGGTCGCGACCACCACGTCGCCGCGCCGCCCCGAGCCGGCGAGCCACCGCCCGATGGTGCGCTCCGACTCGCCGCCCTCGTGGCCCGGGACCCACTGCGAGTACATGTCGGCCGTGTCGATGATCCGGCCGCCACCCGCCGCGAACGCATCGAGGATGGCGATCGACGCGGCCTCGTCCGCCGTCCAGCCGAACACGTTGCCGCCGAGGGCGATCGGCGGCGTGCGGATGTCGGTGGTCGGGATGGTGACGAGGGGGTGGGGTGCGGGTGCAGGAGAAGGCATGGAACGCGGCTACCCGATGCACGGCCCATCGAACGTCGAAGGGATGTCGCGGCGCACCTGCGAGATGGCGACGCGCGCTGGCGGGAGGTGCTAGTGATACCGCATGGCTGATCCCATCCTCCCGCCGCCCCCACACGCTCCCGAAGGCCTCCGGGTGCTCATCGCCGACGAGACGCCCGCCAAGCTCGAGCGCCTCCGCCTCGACGTGCAGGCGCTCGGGCACGAGGTGGTCGCCACCTCGCTGGAGGTGGCGGAGGTCGCCGCACTGACGGCGAGCACCCTCCCCGACGTCGCCCTCGTCATGCTCGGTGAATCGACCGCCCACGCGCTCGACCTGATCGGGGAGCTCGTCCGCGAGGCGTCGTCGCCCGTGATCGCGGTGCTCGCGACCGACGACCACGCCTACGTGCAGGAAGCGGCGAAGCGCGGCGTGTTCGCGTGCATCGTGGACCCGAGCGAGACCGAGCTGCGTGGCGCGATCGCCGTGGCGCTGGAGCGGTTCCGCTCGTACGCAGGCCTGCAGGGGGCGTTCGGTCGCCGGGCGGTGCTCGAGCAGGCCAAGGGCATCCTCATGGGCCGCGACGGCCTGACGGCGGAGAACGCATTTGCGGTGCTGCGCGAGCACTCGCAGTCGAGCGGGCGCCGCATCCACGACGTCGCCTCCGCGCTGATCGAGAGCAACGCCCTGCTGTCGCGGGGGGCGGGGGAGTAAGCTGGCAACTCGATCGTCCACGCGTGCTGCGTGGGCGAGCGGCGACCGCTCGGGGACAACCCACGCCCCCGACGCGAGCGCCGAACACTGTCGGGGACAACCCACGCCCCCGCGTCGGCATCGCACGATGCCCACTCGGAGCACGGTGGACGACCAGACGACAGACGACGCGCCGGCGTGGCCCGATGCGTCCAGCATCACCGAGCCGAGTCACGCGATGCTGCGGCTCATGCGCGCCTACGACCGGCTCACCGGCTGTTGGGAGCGCAGCGTGGGCATCCTGCCCGACGAGCGACGGGTGCTCGCGTGCCTCGCCGTCCCGACGACCTCGGACGAACTCGTCCTCGTCACCGGGATGGAGCCCGGTCCCGTCGCCGTGACGCTGGACGCCCTGCGTCGAGCGGGGCTCGTCACGCTCGAGTGGAGCGAGGACCCGGACGACGCCAACAGCACCGTCCGTGCGACGTCGAGCGGGCTCGCCGCTGCACGGCAGCTCGCCGACACCATCCTGGAGATGACCGCCGACCTGGCGGAGGCGACCTCGGTCGTGGGCTTCCTCGTACGCGCCGCCGAGATCGCCGACGAGCGCAGCGCGGCGCTGCGACTCGGTGCCCCCGAGCGCTGACGCCGGCTCGATAGGGTGCGCCGACATGCCGCAGCCCCACATCCCGACGGTCGTACTGGCACCCATGGCGGGCGGCCCGTCCACGGTCGAGCTGGCGGCGGCGGTCAGCGACGCGGGCGGCCTCGGGTACCTGGCGAGCGGCTACCTGCGCGCGGCGGCGATGTCCGACCGGATCGAGGAGCTGCGGGCGCTGACTGCCCGACCCTTCGGCGTGAACCTCTTCCTCGTGGCGCGGACGCCCGTCGACGCGAGCGCGCTCGACGCGTACGTGGCGTCGCTCGAGCGTGACGCCCAGCTCGTCGGTGCGGAGGTGGGGGAGGCGCGCTTCGACGACGACGACCTGGCCGCCAAGGTCGAGGTGCTGCTGCGCGCCCCCGTGGCCGTCGTCTCGTTCGCGTTCGGGTGCCCCGCGGCCGAGACGGTGCGCGCCCTGCAGGCCGTCGGCACGCAGGTGTGGGTGACGGTGACGTCGGTGGAGGAGGCCGAGGTGGCAGCCGCGACGGGGTGCGACGCGCTCGTCGCGCAGGGCGCCGAGGCGGGCGGGCATCGCTCGTCGTTCACCGACGACGGAGGGGAGGGCGCGCTCGGCGTGCTGGCGCTCGTGCGCGCGGTGGTGGCGGCCGTCGACCTGCCCGTCGTGGCTGCCGGTGGCGTCGCCACGGCAGGCGACGTGGGTGCCGCGCTCGAGGCCGGCGCCGTCGCCGTGCAGTGCGGCACCGCCTTCCTGCGCACGGACGAATGTGGCGCGCACCCCGTCCACCGCGCGGCGGTCGCGTCGAACGCCCCCACCGACTGGACGCGGGCGTTCTCGGGTCGCACGGCGCGCGGCATCGTCAACGCATTCATGCGCGACCACCCTGACGCGCCGGTCGCCTACCCGCAGGTGCACCACGCGACCGCGCCGATCCGTGCCGCGGCCCGCGCGGCGGGGGACGGCGACCGCGTCAACCTGTGGGCCGGCACCCGGCACGAGCTCGCGCAGCCCGGTCCGGCGGCCGACGTGGTGCGCGCCCTCGGCGGCCACTGAGGGGCGAGGCCAGGGCGCCGTCAGGTGGACGGGAGGCCTACGCCACCGTGAAGGGCGCGAGCAGCGGGTCGGCGACGCCCGTGTCGAGCTGGCGCGCGATGGCCTCGCCGAGGGCGGCGGAGTGCTTGAAGCCGTGCCCGGAGCAGGCCGACGCGAGCAGGATGCGGTCCGCGTCGGCGAGCGGCCCGACGAGGAAGCCGCCGTCCTCCCGTCGCGGTGTAGGCGCACACGCGTGAGCGCAGGTGGTGGGTCGTCACGGTCAGCAGCCGCCCGCGCAGGTGCGTCTCGTACATCGACGCGGCAGCCTCCGGGTCCGGGGTCCGGTCGAGGGCGTCGATCGTGGTGCTCGTCGCGAACTGCTCCGTCGCGACCTTCACCCCGCCCTCCGTGCCGGCGAGCGCCGGGAACCCGTAGAAGAAGTCGGCCTCGCCCGGACCGAACGACCACATGAAGACGGGGCACGCCTCCGGTTCGGCGAGCGCGGCGCGGGCCGGATCGACGGCGAACCAGTGCAGCTCCTGTCGCAGCACGCGCAGGCGGCCGGCCGTACCGGCAGCGTCCTCCAGCAGGTCGCCGATCCACGGGCCCGCGCTGAGCACCGCGTGCTCGGCGACGAGGGTCTCGCGGTCGGTGACGACCTCCACGTGGTCGCCGTGCTGGCGCACGCCCAGGACGACCTCGCCCGTGCGCACCTGCGCGCCGAGGCCCCGTGCGAGCCCCAGCTGCGCGGCCACCGCGGCCTCGGGCCGGACGAACCCGCCGCCCGGCTCGTGGTACGCGACGTCGTCGTCGCCCAGCGCGAGCATCGGGAACCGTCGCCGCGCCGCCGGCCCGTCCAGCACCTCGTGCTCGATCCCGAACCGGTGCGCGAGCGTGGCGGTCTCGTCCACCCAGTCCGGCACGCCGTGCATGGTCCCGGTGCGGCCGCGCGCGCCCGCCATCAGCACGCCACAGGCGGTGAACAGGTCGGCGCCGGTCTCGGCCTCGACCTCCCGCCACAGCTCCTGCGACCGCACCGCGAGGGGGACGTACGCCGCGCCCTCGGCCGTGGCCTGCCGGGTGACGCGCGATTCGCCGTGCGTGGACCCCAGCTCGTGCGGCGGATCGGCCCGGTCGATCCCGATCACCCGCACGCCGCGGCGCGCGAGGTGCAGCAGGGTGGCGCTGCCCACGGCGCCGAGCCCGACCACGATCACGTCCGCACGACCCATGCGCAGAACCTAGCGGTCGTAGGTGAACGAGACCTCGACCGTCAGCGTGACGTCCTGCGTCCCCTGCTCGGTGGGCACGTCGACGGCCTTCGCGTCCGTGGCCATCCCCGCGGTCGCCGCGAGCATCGGAATCCGCTCGCCGGTGCTGCCCGCCTCGCCGATGGCATAGACCGACCGCACCGTGGCGTCCATGTGCGACGCCGCCGCGTCCGCCTTGGCTCGGGCGTCGGCGATCGCCGTGCGCAGCGCCTCGTCGTAGCCCGCGCGCTGGTCCTCGAGCGAGAAGGCGGGACCGCTCACGGAATCGGCGCCGCCCTGCGTCGCCTCGCCGAGCAGCTCGCCCGCGCGGTCCACGTCGCGCACCCGGATGGTGAGCGACTGGTTCGCGGAGAACCGCCCCTCGTGCTCGTAGTCCTCGTTCACCGAGGCGTCGGAGGTCTGCAGGTCCTGCTTGGCCACGCCCACACTGCGCAGGTGCTTCACGAGCGCAGCCATCCGGCGGCTCGCCGCGTCCTGCGCCGCGTCGGCGCTCGCGCCCTTGGTGGAGACCCCGGCCGAGATCGAGGCGCCGTCGGGCTGCACGTGCGCCGTGCCCGTGCCGGTGAAGGTGAGCAGTCGGGCCTGCCCGCCGGCTGGTGCCGCCGACGCCTCGGAATCCGAACCGGACCACACGGCCCAGGCGAGCAGCGCTCCCACCGCGAGCGCGACGAACGCGATGAGTGACGCCTGCAGTGTGCGGTTGGTGCGGTCCTGGGACATCGTGCTGCTCCTTGGTGAAGTGCGCTGTCGACAGGTTCGACGCGCGGGCCGCGACCCCGGTTCCCATAGGGTGGCGATTGCGGAGCGGCGACGGAGGATCTCGACATGGAACGGCTGGCAGGACGAACTCGGACACTGGCGACGATGGCCTTGGCGATCGTGTGCTGGGGATGCACCGCGACCCAGGCACTGGCGGCATCTCGGACGATCAACTTCGACGAAGCCGCGGCGCCGAGCTCGTTCGCGAGCACCACACCGCTGGGCAGCGAGTACGCGGCGCTCGGCGTCTCGTTCGCCGGATCGGGCCCCGGCTCGGGCGGCGCGCGACTGAACTCCGGCGGCGGATTCGGCGTGACCGGGTTCAGCGCGCCGAACTTCCTCGCCTTCAACACCGGCGTGGGCTATCCCGGTGGGGGGTCGACCGGCGGCCCCGAGACCATCACGTTCGCGTCACCCGCACACTCGGTCTCCATCGCAGGGGGCCAGGGCACCAGCGGGACGATGACGGTCACGGCGTACGACGGGACCACAGCGGTGTCGGCGGTGACGCGCGCGTCGACGCCGGCCCTGACGCCCTTCGTCGTCCGCGCCCCGCGCATCACGAGCGTCCAGCTCGCCTTCACGGGCTCCGCGTCGGCCGTGTTCGACGACCTGACCTGGGAGACCAGCCCCCTCTCGGCCGTCGATGCGTACGAGACGACCTCCGGCACCGCGCTCGTCGCGGTGCCGGGCGTGCTCGCCAACGACTCCGATCCGGACGGCGACGTACTCACGGCGCAGCTCACGCGCGGGCCGCTCAACGGCGACCTGGCCTGGAACTCCAACGGCTCGTTCACGTACACGCCGCACGCCGGGTTCGCCGGGCTCGATTCGTTCGCCTACCGCCCGAGCGACGGCAGCCCGTACGGGCCCGAGACCACGGTCACCGTCACCGTCAAGGCGCCACCCGTCACGCCGGCACCGCCCGCTCCGCCCGTCGACCGGTGCAGCAACCTCGCCGGCGCGCAGGCGACGCTGCCCGCGGCCTCGGCCGTCGACGACGCGCGGACGTGCATCGGCACCGCTCGAGGCGGCGCGCTCACCGGCACCGACGGCGCCGACACGTTCGACGCGGGCGGCGGCAACGACACGCTCACCGGGCTCGGCGGCAACGACCTGCTGCGCGGTGGCCCGGGTGCGGACCGGCTCTTCGGCGGCCTCGGCGCCGATCGGCTCTACGGCGATGACGGCAGCGATGCCGTCGACGGTGGCGCGGGCAACGACACGCTGACCGGTGGCCCGGGCAAGGACGTCCTGCGCGGCGGTGCCGGCAACGACGTCGTCAACGCACGCGACCATGCCCGCGGTGACGCCGTGAACTGCGGCCCCGGTCGCGACACCGCGCTCGTCGATCGCGGCGACGTCACCGTGGCGTGCGAGGTCGTCCGCGCCGCCTGAGGCCTGCGCAACGCCCGTCCGGGGTACAGGGAGCCCATGGCCTATCCCGTGTACGTGCTCCTTCCCGACGGCGCCGAGTGGACCGAGGTGCCCGGCACCCGTGCGCAGTCGCCCGGTTCCGTGCGCTGGTACCTGCGCCAGTCGATGCCCCGCGCCGCCACCCAGGTGGCCGTGATGGTCGCCGGGGAGGATGCGGAGCTCGCGCGACGCATCGACGAGGTCGTCCAGCAGGCCGAGGCGCTCGGCGGGGTCGCCGTCGACGGGCCGACGCAGGAGCGGATCGAGCACGGAGCCAGCAGCCCCGTCGCCTGAGCCGACGCGCCGCGTATCCTCTGCGCCACGATGGCGCCCCCGTGCACACTCCCCGTCGATGACGACACGGTCGCCCCGGCGGCCGCAGGCCGCACCGACCGCCGGGCCCCGCTCGCAGGCGCGCGGCTCCTGTTCATGGGCGCTCCCAACTTCGGGCTCGCCCTGTCGATCGGCGTCGTCACCACCGTGCTGCCGGTGCTGCTGCACCGCTACACCGACTCGAGCACCATCGTGGGGCTCATCATCGGGGGCGAGGGAGTCTTCGCCGTGGCGCTGCCCGTGCTCGTCGGCGCGCTGTCGGACCGCACGCGCACCCGGATCGGCGGACGGCTGCCGTACATGCTCGGCGCGACGCCGCTCGCGGTGGCCGCGCTGGTGCTGATGCCGTTCGTCGGGTCGCTCTGGGCGATCTGCCTGCTCGTGGCAGTCTTCTACGTCGCCTACTTCACCTACTACCCGCCCTACAACGCGCTCTATCCGGACCTCGTGCCCCCCGCCCTCGCCGGGCGTTCGCAGGGCGGGCAGGCGTTCTGGCGCGGGCTCGGGCTGGCGGGTTCGGTCGTCGGCGGCGTGCTCCTCGTCGACGTGTGGCACCCCTTGCCGTTCATCGTCGCGGGCGCTGCGATCACCGCGTCCACCGCCGTGTTCTGCATGGCGGTGGGCCGACGCATCGTCGGCGTGCAGGCGGGTCGCCGCGCGACCGACGACGCCGTCGACGATGCGTCCGTCGACACGCTGCGGGTCGGGCTGCGCCTGTTCCGCGACGACGCCTCCCTGCGCAACCTGCTGCTGGCCAACGCCCTGTGGGAGATGTCGCTCGCCGCGCTGCGCTCGTTCGTGCTGCTGTGGCTCGTGACCGGCATCGGGCTGAGCTACCCCAAGGCGTCGCTGGGCATCGGCGTCGTGGCCGGCGTGATGGTCGTCTCGTCACTCTTCGTCGGGCAGCTCGGCGACCGCGTGGGCGTGCACCGCACGCTCGAGTTCGCGGTCGTGTTCTACGGGATCGGGCTGCTCATCCCCGGGCTCACCACCAACCCCTGGGCGGTCGGGGCGGTCATGCCGTTCGTCGCGACGGGTGGCGCGATCGTCAACGCGCTCCCGTACGGCCTGCTGATCGAGGCGGTGCCGGGGCATTCGCACGGCGTGGCGGCCGGCCTGTTCAGCGTCAGCCGCGGCGTCGGCGTGGTGGCCGGGCCGCTGTGCGCCGGCATCGTCATCGACCTGCTCGACCCGTGGTACGGCTCCACCCACGGCTACGGCGCGATGTGGATCATCGTGGCGGGCGCCATGCTGCTCAGCATCCCGTTCCTGCGGCGCGTCCAGGTCGACGGGCGCGTCGACGTCATCGCCCCGGACGTCGCCTGACCGTCACGGGCCGACGGCGACGGGTCAGGTAGCCTGCTGGACCGCCTCGGCGTCGCCGGGTCCCGCGCACAGGAGCACGACCATGGCCGACGACGTCAAGGTGATCGACGAGAGCGACGACATCGTCCGCGGCGAGGACACGGGCGGCAAGTTCGACGCCTACCTCGCCATCGTGCTGGGCCTGGCCGCCATCGCCGCCGCGTGGTCGGCGTTCCAGAGCGGCTCGCTGAGCGGTGACGCGCTCACCCTCCAGAACAAGTCCATCAAGACGAGCGACGAGGCGAGCCAGCAGTACACGGAGGGCACGCAGCAGGTGACCTCCGACACGGCACTGTTCCTGGAGTACGCCAAGGCGCTGCAGGGCGGGGAGACGGACACCGCCGAGTACCTCAAGGGCAGCCTGATGGACGACAACCTCGTCGCGGGCGTCGACTGGTGGGCCGGCACGGACGAGGACGACGACTCGGCCGACTCGCCCTTCGTGGACCAGGACCCCGACTACACGATCGACGGGTACGACGAGGGCGCGCGCCTGGACACGGTCGCCGAGAAGCAGTTCGACAAGGCCGGCAAGCTCGGCAACAAGAGCGGCAAGTTCGACCTCACCACGGTGCTGCTCGCCGTCGCCCTGTTCATGTTCGGCGTGTCGTCGGTCTTCCGCGTGCGCAGCATCCGTCTCGCGGCATCCGGCGTCGGCACGCTGATCCTGGTCGTGTCGCTCATCCGGATCATCGACCTGGGCTACTACGGCGGGATGTGACCGGGGGCGCGGCCTCAGTCGTCGGTGCGGCGACCGAGCACGCCCGAGATGGCGGCGCTCGCGGTCTCGGCCACGAACTTCGGCGCGCCGCGGCGTGACTCCGCAAGTGCGGTGGTGACCGCTGCGGTTGCCTCGTCGGTGACCGGTCGCCCGTGGCCGAGCAGGATGGTGCGGGGCGTGGCGCGGGCGAACGCGGCGCGCGGTGGTGTCAGTCGCAGCACCGGGTGCACCGCGAGGGCGGCATCGGTGCCCGCGGTGAAACCCCCCGCCGAGCCGAGCGACTCCGCCACGACGAGCAGGTCGTGCTCGGGCCACCACAGGGCGCGCTCGCACCACACCTTGCCTTGGTCGCGCACCGGCACCACCGCGAAGGGCGAGCCTGCGAGCTCGGTGTCGAAGCGCTGCGCCCCCGCCGGCAGCTCCTGACGGATGTTGCCGGCGACCACGTGCAGCGCAGCGCCGTGACGCTCGGCGACCGCCGCCGCGTCGCGAAGGTGGCGGTCCAGCAGCACGACGACGTGGCGCACGGTGCCGCCGAGCTCGGCGAGCAGTTCGTCGAGGTTGGGTGCGTCGATCGGGTCGATGACCCAGACGTCGTCACCGACGCGCAGGGCGTGCGCGTGGCGCTCCATCGAGCCCTCGCCCGAGGGCGTCCACGAGCGGCCGTACGGCTCGCTCCAGGTGACGGTGGCGGGCGCGGGGGAGGTGCTCGGATCGTCGGTCATTCACCCTGCGTGCCCGGTGCCGGCGCCGTGCAACCTGCGCTGACGACGTCGCCGACGCGGACCGTGACGCCCACCTGCCGGGGCACGGCGTACACGCCGAACACCACGCCCGCCTTGGTGCGGCGCGTGGCGCCGAGGGTGCGCATCGGCTCGGTGAAGCGCTCGCCCGTGCGTTGGTCGGTGGTGGTGATCACGCAGCGCGTGCACCCCTTGGTGATGGCCAGTGGTGCGTCGCCCACCTGCAGCTCCGACCACTCGTCCTCCTCCCACGCCCGGGCGCCGTCGAGCACGACGTTGGCCCGGAAGCGGTCCATCGGCACCGGCTCGTCCATCCCCTCCTGCAGGGCGCCGAGCGATGCGGTGGTGGTGACGAGGAAGGGGTAGCCGTCGGCGAAGCCCACGATGTCGTCCGGCGTGCGCGCGAACGCGCGACTGACGTTGCGGCGCGCGCGGTCGGGCATGTGCACCAGCCGGGCGGGGGCGCCGAGCACCTCACCGAAGAACGCGGCCGCTGGGTCGCCCTGGTCGACCGAGGTGCCGCGATGTCGCCAGACGTAGGTCGCCAGCTCCGGGCCCTCGTCGGCGCGGGCGAGGTCGATCGTCACGGCGCCGACGCCCTCGGCGGCGACGTGCATCGCGTCACCATCGATGGCCACCTCCACCAGCGCGAGGCGCGGGTCACGGCGCTGGGTGCGGAACCCGCCCGTCTCCGCGCCGACGACCATGAAGCGCCGGTCGAGCTCGAACCCGCGGCGCTCGACGGTCGCAGCATCCATCTCGATGCCACGGCACGACTTGATCGGATAGCGGTGCAGGCTGGCGACGTGCATTGTGCGACGATGCCCACATGGCCACGACCCCCGAACCTGGATCCGACGCGCTGCCCCCCGTCCGCATGGACGACGGCCTGCTGCTGTGCCCGACCTGCGGCTCGATGGACCTGAGCCGCACCGACGACGCCAACGTCCTCTCCTGCGACGACTGCGGCGGCCAGTGCTCGCGCCACACCGACCAGTGCCCGCAGTGCGGCGAGCGTGGCGTCACCCAGGTCGAGGTCGTCGGCTTCTCGGCCCCGGGCCAGTCGCCCAAGGAAGCCCCGCGCAAGATCGTCAGCACGTGCGACTCCTGCGGCTGGACCAACGCCCGCTGACGACCAGGGTCAGGCGATGACGATGACCTGCGCGTCCTCGGTGAGCGACACGCGGCTCGACTTCGCCGGGTTCACCACGACGCCGGCGACGCCCTCGTCGCTGCCCGGGACGAGCGTGCCGATCGCGGATTCGCCGACGCGCGCCGCGCTGCGCACCAGCTCGCGCCACTCCACGCTGCCCTCGGCGCCCTCCGGCGCGTAGCGCGCGGCCGGGCGCATCGTGATCTCCACGCCGGTGCCGTCGAGCAGCTCCGAGAAGACGCCGAGCAGCTCGCCGTTCTCCGACAGCTGCGCGAGGAGCAGGCTCGTCAGTCGCTCGCTCACCACGAAGTCGTCGGGGTTGGCGACCTGGCCCAGCTGCACGGAGCGTGGCTCCAGCAGCTCCGCCACGATCGACGTGCCGTGGTTGCGGTGGCCGGGCTCGAGGATGCGCCGGGCGTGCACGAGGCCGAGCAGCGTGCGTGCGTCGGCCTCGGAGGGGTCGAGCTGGCGGTAGCCGACGAGCACGATGCGCTCGTACTCGCGCTGGTCCAGCACGCCGCGCATCGGCTCCATGCGCGAGGTGTCGGCCTCCGTCAGGGTGATCGTCATGTTGGCGGAGGCGGGCAGCTGGCCCTGCGACACGTCGACGAGGCTCGGGTCGACGACCACGTCGACGGTCGACCCGGCCGACACCGCGCCCGCCAGGTGCTCGAGCACGCGCGGGGCGAGGTCGTTCCACCCGATCATCAGCAGGTGGTCGGGGGCGAGTGCCGGCGCCGCCGCCGCGGCGGGGTCGCGCGGCACGTGCTCCTCGAGCTCGCCGAACACGAGCGTGTCGTCGTCCTCGCTGATCGCGATGACCTGGTCGCCACGCTCGAGCCGCGTGTCCGGGTCGGGGTTGAGTTCGATCCGCCCGTCCGCGCGGCGCACGCCGATCGGCGAACTGGTCTCGTAGGCCAGCAGCAGCTGCGACCAGCTCGCGCCGTCGTGGCGCGGGTCGGCGTGGAAGTAGAGCTCGTCACCGTCGAAGTCGAGCAGCTCCTGGTACACCGCGCCGAGACCTGCCTGTCGGCAGATCTGTGCGGTGATGCGGGAGATGAGGTCGTTGGACACGACGGTCTGCACGCGGCCGCCCGTCGCCTCCTCCATCGCCACGGCGTTCTCGCCCTCGGTGAACTCGGCGAGCACGTGCATGCCGGTCAGCTCGCGGTCGAAGCTCATGAGGCCGAGCAGCACCTTGGTGACGTTGGCATCGGGCGCCGGCGAATCGGGGTCGGTGAGCACGATGATGCTCTTGGCGGCCGTGGGTGCGACGATCTCGAGGTCGGCCGGGTCCGACGGGTTGCCCGTGCGGCACACGATGCGCATGGAGGCCGGCCCGCGGCCGACGAAGCCGGCGAGCAGGCCCAGCAGGCGGCGACCGTTCATCGTCCCGCTCGCGCCGGAGCCGAAGCGCGCGTTGATCTCGTCCTCCATCCACACGCGATCGTGCGGTGCGAGCACCACGACGCTCGAGCGGTGCTGGTTCTCGTTGGCGATCCGCAGCTCGCTGATGATGGTGTGCAGCTTCTCGCTCCAGCCCAGGACGAGCGTGTGCCCGACCTCCGGCACGACGCCGCGGCCCTTGCGCAGGCTCTCGA
>JAOPYS010000131.1 GCA_025964465.1 Thermoleophilia bacterium | reverse complement strand
CCGTGGAACGCGACCTGCGGGACGACGATCACCGGCGGTACATCGCGATCGCGTACTGGTGCCGGTAGCCGAACGCGTCGTTGATCGCGCGCATCGCGGGGTTGGTGTCGTCGTTGGACGTCACCAGTTCGGTGGCACCGAGCTGCGCGGCCAGTCGGATGCTGTCGGCCTTGAGCGCGCGGGCCAGGCCGCGGCCGCGCCACGCGGGCGCCACGCCCGTGAACCGGTGCCCGTAGGCGCCATCGTCCCGCGCGTGCAGGTACGCGACGCCGACCACGTCGCCGTCCTCGTGCACCGCCACGCGCAGCACCGGCGGCCAGGGCGCGTCGGGCTCGAGCCCGATGTCCTGTCGCAGCGTGGCGCCCGTGTCCGCGTCGAACGGGATGGCCGTCGGGATGTCGCCGTGTGCCGCGAACCACAGGGTCCGCGTCGCGTCCTCGAGGTCGGGGCGTTCGGCGAGCGCCACGATGCGCACGCCGTCGGGCACCGGCACGTCGAGGTCCCGATCCGCGTCGGTCACCTCGCGCACGAGCCGCGTGCGGTCGCCCACCCGCTCGAACCCGATCGCCTCCCAGCGCGCCCGCTCCTCCGCGGTCGCGTCGATCACGTGGGCGATCAGCTCGCGCTCGGGCACGTCGCCCTGCCACGCCTCGATGTGATCCATGAGCGCGGCGAGGACGTCGTCCCCGAGGCCGCGGCGCACGAAGCCGTTCACCATGACCGTGCCGGCGCGCATCATCGGCATCAGGTGCGCCGCGCCGGTGCCGACGAGCTCGCCGGCCGCGTCCTCGGCCGCGAGCAGCACGCCGCGCCATTCGGCCGGGAAGGTCTCGCGCCGTTCTGCTGCCGTACGCACCCGGGGCGAGCCGTGCTCGGTCTCGAAGGCGATCAGGCGCTCGAGCTGCGCATCGTCGGCGAGGTCGACCTCGCGCACGGTCACCGCGTCGCGTCCAGCCACGTCAGGTGGTGACGCGCTCGATCTGGGCGCCGAGCGAGCGCAATCGCTCGTCGATGCGCTCGTAACCGCGGTCGATCTGCTGCACGTTCTGGATGACGCTGCGCCCGTCCGCTGCGAGCGCGCATGTCAGCAGTGACATGCCGGCACGGATGTCGGGGCTCTCCATGCGGATGCCGCTCAGGCGGGCCGGGCCCGAGATGACGGCGCGGTGCGGGTCGCACAGCACGATGCGCGCGCCCATGGCGACGAGCTTGTCGGTGAAGACCAGGCGCGTCTCGAACATCTTCTCGAAGATCATGATCGTGCCCGTCGCCTGCGTGGCGATGGCGACGGCCGTCGACGTGAGGTCGGCGGGGAAGTTGGGCCACGGCCCGTCCTCGAGCTTGGTGATGTGGCCGCCGAGGTCGTCGCGCACGTGCAGCCGCTGCTCCGGCGGGACGCGCAGGGTCGTGCCCTCGAGCTCCATGTCGACGCCGAGCTTGCCGAAGCCGACGAGCATCGGGCGCAGCTGCGAGATGTCACCCGCGTTCTCGATGATCAGCTCGCCGCCCGTCACCGCCGCGAGCCCGACGAACGAGCCGACCTCGATGTGGTCGGGCTGGATGGTGTACTCGCCGCCGCCGAGCTTGGCCTGCCCGTGGATGGTGAGGACGTTGGAGCCGATGCCGTCGATCTTGGCGCCGAGCACGACGAGGAACCGGCACAGGTCCTGCACGTGCGGCTCGCACGCGGCGTTCTCGATGACCGTCGTGCCCTTGGCGATCGACGCGGCCATGATCGCGTTCTCCGTGCCGGTGACGCTCGGCTCGTCGAGGAACATGTGCCCGCCGACGAGGCCGTCGCGCGCCTCGAAGCGGTACCCCTCGTCCCACGTGAACGTGGCGCCGAGCGACTGGAGGGCGATGACGTGGGTGTCGACGCGGCGACGGCCGATCGTGTCACCGCCGGGCACGGGGATCCAGACCTCGCCGTAGCGCGCCACGAGCGGACCGGCGAGCAGCAGCGAGCCGCGGATGCGCTCGCACAGCCCGGCGTCGAGGTGCGTCGGGTCGACGCCGCCCGAGGCGTCGATGCGCCACGAGTTGGGGCCGAGGCGTTCGGTGGTGACGCCCGCGGTGGCGAGCAGCTCGACGAGCAGCATGACGTCGACGATGTCGGGCACGTCGTGGAGGACGACCGGCTCGGTGGCGAGCATGCAGGCCGCGACGATCGGCAGCGCAGCGTTCTTGTTCGCCGAGGCACGGATCGTGCCGGCGATGGGATGGCCACCCTCGATCACGAACCGCTCGTTCTTGCGGACGGTGACGGGATCGGCGGCAGCTGCGGGCGCGGAGGACATGTCAGCGATGGTACCAGCGCTCACCGACCGCGCGCCCCGCCCAGTCCGTCAATTCCTGACGGTCAGGCGGCGTGCTGCATCGCCTGCGCGATGTAGCAGAGCCAGGCGCCGCCCTGCTGGCGGGACCGGTGGACCGTCTCGATGAAGATGGTCATCGTCGTGTCGAGCGAGATGCCGCGTCGACCGAGCAGTTCGAGATAGGAGAGGCGCGCCGCATGGACGTCGTCGGCCTCGATGATCTGCATGTATCGCATCCTGCGTTCCCCCTGGACGGTCGGGCATCCTGCCGCGACGGGCCCGAGCAGAGGTTCCTGCTCGT
>JAOPYS010000123.1 GCA_025964465.1 Thermoleophilia bacterium | reverse complement strand
CGCCAGCGCCTCTACGGCCGCACGCCGCACAACGTGAAGGTCAGCTTCGAGGGCGAGGCGCAGGCGGGTGACATCGTCCCGGTCGACGTCGTGCACGCCACGAGCGAATCGCTGCTCGGACGTCGATCGGTCGCCGTCCCGGTCAGCTGACCAGCGCCTCGAAGAACTCCGTCACCTCGAGCGCCGGGACGGGCTCGACGAGGGATGCGCTGACGGAGCGCTCATCGGGCCAGCCCGCATCCAGGATGCGTCGACCGGCGGCCTCGGCGTCGTACTCGGTCACGTACGGCGTGGGCACCCCGTCGTCGACGAGCAGCCAACGCGCCGCGCCGTCGCCCTCGTAGGGCATGCCGACGCTGCCGGCATTGACGAAGCGCCGACCCGCGACCTCGCGGTCGTCGGTCTGGTGGGTGTGCCCCGCGACGACCGTCCCCGCGCCGACGCCCTCGAGCACGGCGGTCCAGTGCTCGAGGGAGGAGAGGCGCGTCGCGATCTCGTCATCGCGTCGCGGGGTGGCGTGGCAGTACAGCACGCCGTCGATCTCGAGCGTGAGCGGCAACCGGCCGAGCACACGGGCCCGCGCCTCGCCGAGCTCGTCGGCCGTGATCGCCGCCGTCCGCGCCGCCATGTCGTCGTCGGCGGGGGGCGCCGCGCCGACCGCCTCGGCCACCTCGCGCTCGCCGTTGCCGCGGATCCAGTGCACCGGCACGTCCAGGCCACCGAGCCGATCGAGGGTCGCTCCGGCGAACGGGCCGGGCACGGCGTCGCCGCCGACGAGCACCACGTCGACGTCGGCCGCCCGCGGGTCGGCGAGCACCGCCTCGAGGGCATCGACGTTGGCGTGGATGTCGTAGAGCGCGAGCAGCTTCATCCCCCGAACCTAACGGCCCGTACACTGCGCAGCCATGGCGCCGGCCGACCCCCACGACACCCCGCGCGTGATCGCCGTCTTCGGGCCCACGGGTTCCGGCAAGACCGAGGTGGCCGTGGAGGTCGCGTCCCGCCTCGGCACGGAGGTCGTCAACTGCGACCCGGCACAGTGCTACCGCGGGCTGCCGATCCTCACCAACCAGCCGGGCCCAGAGCACGACGCGGTCGCGCCGCACCGCATGGTCGGCGTGTGGGACATGGACCACGAGGCGACCTTCGTGGACTTCGCCGCGCAGGCGCACGCCGAGATCGACACGCTCGTCGAGGAGTGCGGGGCCGCCGTGGCGTGCGGCGGGTCGGGCCTGTACCTGCAGGCGGCGCTCACCCACCTGCCCGACGCGGACCGCAGCGGCCTGCCGCCGCTCGACCCCGCCGCGCGGGCCGTGCTGGAGGCTCGCTACGACGACGAGGGTGGAGCCGTCCTGCACGCCGAGCTCGCCGGGCTCGACCCGTCCGTGGCCGCGCGCGTGCACGCGAACGATCGCGTGCGCATCGTGCGCGCCCTGGAGGTGGCCCAGCGGGGGGAGAGCATCGCCCCCGAGGGCGGTTCGCACTGGGACGCCCCGCGGCGCCACCCGACGCAGCTGGTCGGGCTCGACGTCGATCGCGACGTGCTGCGCGCCCGCATCGACGAGCGGACGGTCCGGATGTTCGCGGCCGGCGTGCTGGACGAGGTCGCCGCGCTCGCAGGGGCCAGCGGGCAGGACGCGGACGCCGTGTTCTCCTCGACCGCCCGGAAGCTGCACGGCCTGGACGACTGCCTCGGCGTGCTGCGCGGTGACTGGTCGCGCGAGCGGGCGATCGAGCTCATGGCCGCACGCACGCGCCAGTACGCGAAGCGCCAGCGGACCTGGGCCCGGCGCTGGCCGGGGCTCGTCCCGCTCGACGCGACGGGCGCGTCCGTCGGCGACCTCGCGAGCGCCGCGCTCGTCAGCCCGGTGCCACCACCGTGACGACCACGGGCGAGGTGTAGCGACCCGAACGCTGCGCGGTGGGCACGCGGACACCGAACCGGAGGTTGGCCTGAGCGGTCGTGCCGACCACGGTGGTGTGCGCCACGCGCGAGGCCGCCGCCGGGACGCTGCGCCACCAGGTGCCGTTGGAGGCAGGGCACGTGTCGTCGCCGCGCTTGGACCAGTCCGCGGTCGCCGCCGTCACCTGGCGCAGGCACACGCCGAAGAACCCGGTCCCCGACGTCCAGTCCGCCGCGCCGCTGGACCAGTCGGGGACGGTCACCCCCGACAGCTGCACCACGCTCGCATCGTCGCCGGTCGCCGGTGCCCACGACTGGCCGACGATCGTGAGGGCGCCGTCCCGACCGAGGACCACGTCACGGCCGACGTCACCGTTCGCGCGAACCGCGACGAGCCGCACGCCCGCGGTGCCGAAGGCGGGATCGAGCACGCCCACGTCGGTGAGCCGCGCCACCACGACGTCCTGGTTCGTGCCGGCCGCATCGCCCGCCGCCACGATCGCGCCGTCCGGCTGCACCCGTACGGATCGTGCGTAGCTGTTGCCCGTGCCGGCCACGACCGTCTGGAGCCCGTCGCCGGAGAACGTGGTGTCGGGCGCGCCGGCTGACGTGAAGCGCGAGATCGCCATCCGGTCGCCGCTGCCGGAGTTGGCGCTGCCGGCCACCACGATCGCACCGCTCGGGTCGATGGCGAGCGACACCGCCTCGTCGGCGGCCGTGCCGACCGACACCCGGTTCCACCCGTCGGTGTCGAAGGTCGTGTCCAGCACGCCCGCCGTCGTGTACCGAGCGACGAACGTGTCGGTGCTGGCGCCCGAACCGGCCTGGCCGGTCACCACGAACTTGCCGTCGGGCTGGAGGCCGCACCCCTTGGCGTACGTCGTCGTGGGGTCGATCGCGGTGATCGTGACGCCACCTGTGCCGAAGGAGGTGTCCCGGGCTCCCGACGGCAGGTACGCGGCCACGAGGGCCTTGGTCGTCGCACCAACGTCGGTCCACCCTGCGACGAGGATCCGTCCACCGGGCGCGGTCGCCACGCACTCGGCCTTCTCGTTCACGGCCCCGACCGGGTCCCGGACGAGCCCCGCCGTGCCGAAACTCGTGTCCAGCGATCCGTCCGGCAGGAGCCGTCGGATCGCGACGTCGTAGTCGCCTGAGGTGATCGTCCCGGCGATGACGATGCGGTTCTGGTCGTCGATGGCGACGGAGGTGCCCTGCTCGTCCGTCCCGACCTTGGGGATGACCGTGTGCCCCGACGTCCCGAACGACGGGTCGCTCGTTCCGTCGGCCAGGTACCTGGCGGCGAGGAATTCGGTGCCGGTTCCCACGTAGTCGTCCCCGACGGCCACGGTCCGACCGCTCGAGTCCAGGACGCCCGCCTTGAGCAGGTCGTCGTTGGGCCCCAGTGCATCGATGCGGATGCCGCCCGTCCCGAACGATCCGTCGAGCACGCCCGACCCCGACGCGTAGAGCGCCGAGCCGCCGGCGTCGAGCTGTGACACGTCCAGGCCGGCGGTGTCGTTCGTCGACCCGAACCCGACCTGGCAGTCGGTCGACGTGATCGCCGACGTGCCCGGCTGGACGATGCCGAAGTTCGTCACGCCGGGGGCTCCGGTCGCGCACCCCGTGACCGACATCGAGGTCGCGCTCGCGACGTCCAACGTCACGACCACGGCGCTCCCGGCCCCGGCCGCGTCGCCCGGCGTTCCGCCCCACGCGCACGCACATGCGAGCGCGATCGCGAGGAGGGCCCGCGCGGGCGGGAAGGGGGCACGGAGACGCATACGCG
>JAOPYS010000472.1 GCA_025964465.1 Thermoleophilia bacterium | reverse complement strand
GCGATGCGCTGGCCTGGAGGCCGCCGGTGACCGTGATGGTCACGTCCGCGGAGGGCTGGCTCGTCAGGACCACGTCGTAGGAGTCGGTGGCGCCGCCCTCCTCCACGTGGGTGTCGGCGATCGGCGTGCCGTTCTCGGTGATCGTCACGCCGGCCACGTCGTTGTCGGCGATCGTTGCGGTCACGTCCGCCGGGTCGATCGCGTTGTAGGCGGCGTCGAGCGCGCTGGTCGCGGCCGTCACGACCAGGCCGGTGTGCGGGTCGGCCTCGACGACCGGGTCGTCGACGACGGTGACCGTGACGGTCTGGGGCGTGGCCCAGTTGGCGGTGGTGAAGGTGAGGCTGGCCGGCGCTGCGACGGTCTGGCCGTCCGGCGTGGCGGTGGTGACGACGACGTCGCCCGCGGGCTGGGACGCGAGCTTGACGGTGAAGGTGCCGGTCGTGGCCAGCGTCGCCTCGTCGAGCGTGACCGTGGCTGCCGACACGACGATGGCGGCCGTGTCGTCGTCGGCGATGCTCACGGCCTGGTCGATCGTGGCCACGGCGGCGTACTTGGGATCGGTGCTCGTGACGGTGTGCGTGACCAGCCCGACGTGCGGGTCGGCCTCGTCCACGGCGTCGTCGACTGCCGCCACGGTCACCGTCTGCGGGACGTTCCAGTTCGCCGGCGTGAACGACAGGCTCGCCGGGCTGGCGGTCGTCTGGCCATCCGGCGTGGCCACCGCCACGCCGACCGCCGCGGCGGGCTGGCTCGTGAGCACCACGGCGTAGGTGGCGGTCGTCGTGCCGGCCTCGGCGACCGTGATCGGCGTCGCTCCCGGGGTCACGGTGACGCCGGCCGTGTCGTTGTCGGTGATCGCGACGGGGATGTCCGACAGCGCGGTCCACGCGTCGTAGGTGAGGTCCGAGCTCGTCACCGAGAAGGCGACCTTGCCGGCGTGCGTGTCCGGGTGCTCGTCGACCAGGTCGTCCGTCGCGGTGACGGTCACGGTCTGCGGGATGTTCCAGTTGACCGGGGAGAAGACGACCGGGTTCGTCGCGGCGCTGACCTGCGTGCCGGTGAGAGCGATCGTGACGTCGGCGGTCGGCTGGCTGCCCAGCACGAGGGTGAAGGTGTCGGTGGCACCGCCCTCGGTCGCGGCGAGCGCCGTCTTGGAGGCGATGATGTCGGGCGTGTCGTTGTCGGTCACGTTCGCGACGATGTCGGCCACGGTCAGCGCGCCGTAGATCGGGTCGGCGCTCGTCACGGCGTGGACGATCGTGCGGGTGTGGACGGGCGTCTCCGTGACGGCGTCGTCGATCGCGCCGAACGTCACGGTCTGCGGCGTGTTCCACGTCGCGGAGGTGAAGGTGAGCGAGGTCGGGCTCGCGGTCAGGTCGCCGGGGACCGTGAGGGCGATCGTCACGTCGGCCGTCGGCGGCGTGGCGAGCACGACGCTGTAGCTCACCGTGGTGCCGGGCGCCGGGGTGTCCTCGTCGAGCGCGTACGGGCTGGACGCCGTCACGTTGATCGCCGCGACGTCGTTGTCGGTGATCTGTGCGGTCACCGGGGCGGCCGTCACGGAGGACCAGAGCGGGTCGGCGGCCGAGACGAGGTTGGTGATGGTGCCCGGGTGCGGCGACACCTCCGACACCGGGTCGTCGACCGCGGCGACGGTGACGAGCTGCGCCACGTTCCAGTTCGTGGAGTCGAACGTCAGCGGGCTCGGCACGGTCGTGACCTGGGCGTCCGGGGTCGGCGTGACGGTGACGGTGCCGCTCGGCTGCGCGTCGAGCACCACGGAGTACTGGTGCGTCGCCCCGCCCTCGGTCACGGCCACGCCGCCCAGCTCGTCCACGGTGATGCCGGGCGCGTCGTCGTCGGCCACGTCGGCGAGCTTCGTCGACGGGGCGATCGCCGCGTAGAACGGGTCGGTGCTGCCGACGCCCTGGGTGACCACGCCCGGGTGTGGGTCGGTCTCGACCATGGCGTCGTCCACGGCCGTCACGGTGACGGTCTGCGGGACGGACCAGTCGGCGGGCGTGAAGGTCAGGTCCGGGCTCGTGGTGACCTGCGCGTCCGGGGCGAGGGTGACCGTCACGTTCGCGGTCGGCTTCGATCCGAGCACGATGTCGTAGGTGTCGCTCGTGGTGCCGGCCTCGGCCACGGAGAGCGTGCCGGGGTCGACGATGACCGCGGCGGTGTCGTCGTCCGCCACGTCCGCGGTGACGGTCTGCGAGGAGAGGGCTGCGTACGTCGCGTCGCCCGTCGCGGCGACGGTCACCACGCCCGGGTGCGGGTCCGGCTCCTGGATCGGGTCGTCGATCGCGGCGACCGTGACGACCTGCGCGACGTTCCAGTCGGAGGCCGTGAAGGTGAGCGGGGCCCCGGCCACGCCGACCTGCGCGTCCGGCACGGCCGTGACGGTGATGGGTGCGGTCGGCTGGGAGCCGAGCTTGACGGTGAAGGTGTCGGTGGCCGCGACGTTCGCCTCGTCGACGTCGACCCCGCCCAGGTCGTCGACGACGATCGCGGCGGTGTCGTCGTCGGTGATCGCGACCGGCTGGTCGGCGAGCGTCCAGCCGCCGTACGTGGCGTCGGTGCTCGTCACGAGCTGCTGGATCGTGCCGGCGTGCGGCGACGCCTCGTCGACGTCGTCGTCGGTCGCGGTGACCGTCAGGGCCTGCCAGCTGTTCCAGTTCACGGTCGTGAACGTGATCGTGCCGATCGGGTCGACCTGCGTGCCCGTGGCGAAGCTCACGTCCACGTCGGCGGTGGGCTGCGTCTTGAGGCGGATGCGGTACGTGTCGGTCGCGCCACCCTCGGTCGCGTCGAGGCCGGTCGCGGTGTCGACCTCGATGCCCGGCACGTCGTTGTCGACCACCGACACCACCTGCGGTGCGAGCGGCAGCCCGGCGTACATCGGGTCGCCCGTGACCACGTGGGTGATCGTCGTGGTGTCCCCCACCTCCGTGACGAGGTCGTCGACGGCGGTCACCGTGACCGTCTGCGGCGTCGCCCAGTTCGCGGTCGTGAAGGTGAGCGTGCCGGGCGCGACGGTGCCGTCGGCGTCGCCCGACAGCGCGATCGTGACGGTCGACGCGGGCTGCGAGGAGAGCGCGATCGTGTAGGTCGTGGAGGTCGGGCCCGTCTCGTCCACCGACAGGCCGGTGGTCGGCGTGACGACGTAGGACGCCACGTCGTTGTCGACGACGCTCACGCCGACGTCCGGGATGGTGAGGGCGCCGTAGGTCGCGTCGAGGGTGGTGATCGTGTGCGTGACGGGCACGAGCTCGGGGCTGGTCTCGGCCACGAGGTCGTCGACGGCCGTCACCGTGATGGTGACGGGCGTGGCCCAGTTGGCGGACGTGAATGTGTGGTTGGCGGGGCTCACGGTCAGGTCGCCGCCGGCGCTCGCGAACGCCACGTCGACGTTGGCGGTCGGGGCCGAGCGCATGGTGAGCACGTAGGTCGCGCTCGTCGCGCCGGCCTCGTTCACGGTCGGCGCCGGCGTGGCCGGGGTGAAGTCGAACCCGGCGAGGTCGTTGTCGAGGATGTCGACCACGACGTCGCTCACCGCCAGCGGGGCGGTGGCCGCGTAGTTCGGATCGGTGGACGTCCACGTGTGGGTGATCGTGCCGCTGTGGGGCTCGACGGGCTCGTCCACGCTGTCGTCGAGCGCCTGGAAGGAGACGACCTGCGGGACGTTCCACGTGGCCGGCGTGAAGGTGAGGGTGCGCACGACCGGCAGGTCCAGCTCGCCGTCGGGGTTGGCGAACGTCACGGTGACGTTCGCGGTCGGGACGGACTGCAGCTCGACCGAGTAGCTGCCGGTCATCGTGCGGTCCTCGTCCACCGTGGTGGCCAGCGGCGAGACGAGGATGCCCGACGTGTCGTCGTCGAGCACGTTGACCGTCTTGGCCGGGATGGACATCGCGGCGTACACGGGGTCGAGGCCGCCCGCGGTGAAGGCGAGGATGCCCGGGTGCGGGCTCGCCTCGTCGATCGCGTCGTCGAAGGCGTGCACGTCGACGGTCTGGGCGACGTTCCAGTTGGCGGAGGTGAAGGTGAGCGTCGTCGCGTTGGCCAGGAGCTGCCCGTCGGGCACTGCCGTCACGGTGACGTTGCCGGAGGGCTGGGCGTCGAGCACGACCGAGTAGGTCACGATCGCGGTCGCATCGGCCTCGTCGACGTCCGTGCCGGCGGTCTTGGTGATCGTGATGCCGTTCGTGTCGTTGTCCGCGACGGAGGGCGCCAGGACGATGTCGGCGAGGGCGTCGTAGGCGGGGTCGGCGGCGCCCGGGGACGAGATGCCGAGCGTGACCGAACCCGGGTGCGGGTCGGCCTCGTCGATCGCGTCGTCCACCGCGGTGATCGTGACGTTCTGGACGGTGTTCCAGTTGGCGGTCGTGAACACGAGCGGGCCGGCGGGCGAGGTGGTGACCTGCGCGTCGCTGGTGATCGAGACCTCGACGTTGCCGAGGGGCTGCGAGCCGAGCTTGACCCC
This sequence comes from Thermoleophilia bacterium, assembly GCA_025964465.1. Classification (GTDB taxonomy): domain Bacteria; phylum Actinomycetota; class Thermoleophilia; order Gaiellales; family SKUG01; genus JAGQUL01. Next base: position 4,393 of record JAOPYS010000472.1, on the reverse strand, counting down.
GACGACCTGGCTCGTGGTGCCGGCCTCGGCCACGGAGATGCCCGTGAGCGGCGTGGCGATGACTGCGGTCGAGTCGTTGTCGGTGATCGCGACGTTGACGTCCGCCAGCACGAAGCCGCCGTAGTCGGTGTCGGAGCTGGTCACTCCGAACTGGATGCTGGCCGTGTGCGGGCTGGCCTCGTCGACCGCGTCGTCGACCACCGTAGCGGTCACGACCTGCGGCGTGTTCCAGTCCGTCGACGTGAAGGTGAGCGGGCTCGGCGAGGTGGTGAGCTGGCCGGCCGTCGGCGTGAGCGTGACGACGACGTCGCTCGAGGGCTGGGACGTGAGCACGACGCTGAGCGTGTCGGTCGTGGCGACACTCCCCTCGTCCAGCACCGTGGTGCCCGAGGACTGCACCACTGCGATGCCGGCGCTGTCGTTGTCGGTGACCTGGGCGACCTGGTTCGGCACCGCGGAGCCGCCGTAGCTCGTGTCGGTGCTCGCCAGCGCGATGCCGACCGTGCCCGTGTGCAGGCCCTCGACGATCGCGTCGTCGACGGCGGTGACGGTGAAGGTGATGCCGGTGGCCCAGGCGGCGGGTGCGATCGTCTGTGGCGACGGCAGGGCGGTCACGTCGGCGTCGCCCGTGAGCGTCACGGTGACCGGCGCCGTGGGCTGCGACGTGAGCGTCACGGTCACGGTGTCGGCGGCGCCGCCCTCCGTCACCTCGAGCGAGCCGCCGGCGGGCGTCACGGTCACGCCCGCGACGTCGTTGTCGGTGACGTTGGCCGTGACGCTGGGGATGCCGGCCATCGCGTCGTAGTCGACGTCCGCGCTGGCGCTCGTGTGCGTCACGACGCCGGGGTGGACGGCTGCCTCGACGACGGCGTCGTCGACGGCGGCGACGGTGACGACCTGGTCGGTGTTCCAGTTGGCCGCCGTGAAGGTCAGGGAGGCGGGCGCGGCGGTGGTCTGTCCGTCCGCGGTGACCGTGGAGACCACGACGTTGGCGGTCGGCTGGGACGTGAGGTGCACGGCGTAGGTGTCGGTGGTCGCGCCGGCCTCGGCGACGTCGGTGCTGCCGCCCGTCGGCGTGACGACGATCGACGCCACGTCGTCGTCGAGCACGCCCACCACCTGGTCGGGGCCGGTCTCGCCGCCGTAGTTGGCGTCCGTGCTGGCCATCGCGTGGTGGATCGTCCCGGTGTGCGCTCCCTCGTGGACCGCGTCCTGGATGGCTGTGACGGTGACCGTGGCGCCCGTGCTCCAGTTCGTGGAGTCGAGCGTCACGGTCGAGGGAGCGAACGCGACCTGCGCCGTGCCGGTCGTCGAGAGCGTGACCGTGACGGGCGCGGAGGGCGTGCTCGAGAGCGTCGCGACGTAGGTCGCGGCGGGCAGCGCGCCGGCCTCGTCGACGCTGAGGCCGCTGGACGGGGTGAGCACGAGGTCGGACGTGTCGTTGTCGGTGATGTTCGCGCTGACGTCCGGCGCTGTGAACCCGTTGTAGCCCGGGTCGACGCTGGTGATCGTGTGCGTGAGCACGCCGGTGTGCGGGCTGGCCTCGTCCACCGTGTCGTCGATCGCGCGGAGGGTGATCGTCTGCGGCACGTTCCAGTTGGCGGTCGTGAAGGTGATCGACGGCACGCTCCAATCCAGCTGCGTGGAGAGCGGCGTGATCGTCACGGACGACGTCGGCTGGCTCCCGAGCACGATGGTGTACGTGTCGGTGGCGCCACCCTCGGTGACCGCGTGCGGTGCGGTGGGCGACACGAGCACGTCCGGCGTGTCGTTGTCGGTGATGTCGAAGTCGACGGGGTCGATCGTCAGCACGCCGCTCGCGTACGAGGGGTCGCCGCTCGTGTCGTGCGTGACCACGCCCGTGTGGGGCGAGGCCTCGGCGACCGCATCGTCGATCGGCTTGGCGGTGATCGTCTGGTCCGTGGCCCAGTTCGCGGCCGTGAAGGTGAGCGTGGCGGGAGCGACCGTCAGCTGCGCGTCGGCGGTCGGGGTGAGGGTGATCGGCGCCGTCGGCTGGCTCGTCAGGTGCACGGTGTAGGACTGGCCGACGAGCGGCGTCGCCTCGTCCAGGTCGTCGGAGGCGGGCTGCGTGACGACCACGCCCGCCACGTCGTTGTCGACGACGTCGATCGTCAGGGTGTTGGAGGCGAGCGGGCCGTAGTTGGCGTCCGAGCTGCTCGCCGACGAGTCGATGGTGCCGGTGTGGGGGCCCTCCACCACGAAGTCGTCGATGGCCGTGATCGGCACCACCTGCGGCGTGTTCCAGTTCGCCGTGGTGAAGGTGATCGTCGGCGCGGTCGTCGTCGCCTGCACGCCGGCGAAGGTGACCGTGACGGACGCGGTCGGCTGGGACGTCAGCACGGCGGTGATCGTGTCCCCCGCGCCGAGCTCGGCGACCGTGGACGTGCCACCCGTGTGGGCGAGCACGACCCCGGCGACGTCGTTGTCGGTGATGGCGACGCCCATGTCGGCCACCGTGAGCGCGGCGTAGACCGGGTCGCCGGCCACGACATGATGCACGGCGGCGGCGTGCGGGCTGGCCTCGACGACCGCGTCGTCGACCGCGGTGACCGTGACGGTCTGCGGCGTCATCCAGTTCACGGGCGTGAAGGTCAGGGTGCCGGGCGCGGCGGTCGCCTGCCCACCCGGCGCGGTGAGTGTGAAGGTCACGGGCGCGGTGGGCTCGGACCCGAGTGCGATCGTGTAGGTGGCGGGCGCCCCGCCCTCGGTCGTCGTGACCGGGCCGGGCGTGGCCGGGGTGACGATGATCGACGCCGTGTCGTTGTCGGTGATCGCGATCGACTCCGACGGAGCGACGACCGCGGCGTAGGTCGGGTCCGAGCTCGCGACGGCGTGGGCGATCGTGGTCGTGTGCGCCCCCTCGGCGATGGCGTCGTCGACGATGGCGACCGTGACGGTCTGCGTCGTGTTCCAGGTGCCGCTGGTGAAGGTGAGGGTCGACGGCGACGGCGTGCCGTCGGCGTCGCCGGTGAGCGTGATCGTCACGTCCGCTGTGGGCTGGCTCGTCAGCTTGACGCCGTAGGTCACGGCGGCCCCGCCCTCGCTGCCCGACAGGCCGGTGGCGGGCGTCAGCTGCACGCCGGCGTTGTCGTTGTCGGTGATCGCCACGGCCACGGACGCGATGGTGAGCGAGCCGGCGCCGTAGAACGGGTCGGTGCTCGCCGTGTCGTGGGTGATGGTGGCGGCGTGCGCTCCCTCCGCCACGAAGTCGTCGGTGGCCACCACGGTCACGGTCTGGGGCGTGTTCCAGTTGGCGGTCGTGAAGGTGAGGGGCGTGATCGCCGCGAGCTGCGCGGACGACGCCATGTTCACGGTGACCGAGGCGGTCGGCTGCGTGTCGAGCTTGACGGAGTAGCTGCCGTTCGCGCCGCCCTCGGTCGCGGTCGTGCTGGTCGGCGTCACCGTCACGCCGGGGACGTCGTTGTCGGTGATGGCAGCGGCGACGTCGCTCACCGTCAGGCCGTTGAAGATCGGGTCGGCGCTCGTCGTCGCGTGCGTGATCAGCCCCGGGTGCGGGCTGGTCTCCACCACGAGGTCGTCCACCGCGGTCACGGTGACGGTCTGCGGCACGTTCCAGTTGGCGGTGGTGAACACCAGGCTCGGCGCGCTCGTGCTGACCTGCGCGTTCGGGGTGAGCGTGAGGGTGACGTTGCTGGCGGGCTGGGCGCGCAACACGGCGGTGTAGGTCGCCGTCGCGCCGCCCTCGGTCACCGCGAGCGGCGTGGCGGGGGCGATGTCCACGCCGGCTGCGTCGTCGTCGGTGATGTTCGCGACGATGTTCGGGATGGCCAAGGCCGCGTAGGCGGGGTCGCCGGCGGCGCTGTGGGTGATGTTTTGCGTGTGCGGGCCCTCCACCACCGAATCGGGCGTTCCGGTGACGGTGACGGGCTGCGGGGTCGCCCAGTTCGCGGTGGTGAAGGTCAGGGTGGTCGGGCTCGGCGTCGCCTGCGAGCCGCCGGCCAGCGTGATCGTGACGGTGCCCGTGGGCTGCGTGGCGAGGGCGACCGTGTAGGTGTCGGTGGTGCCGGCCTCGTCGACATCGGTCGAACCGCCCTCTGGACGAAGACCACGCCCGCGGCGTCGTTGTCGGCGATGTTGTCGGTGACGTCCGCCGGGTCGAAGGCGTCGTAGGCGCTGTCGAGCGCGCTGGTGGCATCGAGCACGACGGTGCCGGTGTGCGGCGACGCCTCGTCGACCGGATCGTCCACCACGGTCACCGTGACGTTCTGCGCGGCGGCCCAGTTCGTCGTCGTGAAGGTGAGCGTGGCCGGCGCGGCGGTCGTCTGGCCGTCCGGCGTGGTCATGCCGACGGTGACGGGCCCGGCGGGCTTGGAGAGCAGGCGCACGGCGAACGTCGCGGTCGTGCCGACGG
>JAOPYS010000084.1 GCA_025964465.1 Thermoleophilia bacterium | reverse complement strand
CTCCGTGCTCGAACTGCCCCAGGGCAAGGCCGCCTTCTTCAACATCCGCGTGGGGGACCGGCTGCAGGTGCTCGCCAACGACGCCTGAGGCCCGCGACCAACCCTCGACCCCCGGTCGACGGTGTGTGACGGAAGTGCGACGTCCTCGTCACAAGTCTGGGTCAATCCTCACCACGCGTCGGGCCGCCACGAGGAGCGCGTGCGCGCCGAGAAAGGTGGCCGCACGCAGGGGAGAACATATCTGTGCGGAGCCGTGCGGCCCTGTCCGAAAAGGTCGCATTTTGCTTGCAAAAGATTCAGTATGCTAGTTGTACATGTTCGCCGGTCATGTCCATCCTGTGCTGAGAACGTCCCGTCCTCATCGCACCGGAGACCGACCGCATGTCCATCGCGCCCGCCACCGTCCTCGTCGTCGACGACGAGCCGCACATCCTGTCGTTCCTCGTGGAGAACCTGACCGACGACGACTTCACGGTCCACGCGGCACCGACGGCGGCCCACGCGCGATCCAAGCTCAACGCCTACCGCCCGGACATCGTCCTGCTCGACGTGGGGCTGCCCGACGCGAGCGGGTTCGAGCTGTGTCGCGAGATCCGCGAATCCGACCCGCTCCACGTTCGCTTCGATCCGGAGCTGCCCGTGATCATGCTCACCGCGCGGGCGGAGCCGGTCGACCGCCTGCGGGGGTTCGACCGCGGCGCCGACGACTTCGTGGCCAAGCCGTTCCACTACCCGGAGCTGCTCGCCCGCATGGGTGCGCTGCTGCGTCGCAGCCGCGGGGCCTCCGACCGCGAGGTGCTGCAGGTGGCCGGGATCAACCTCGACCTGACGACCCGCGAGGTGGTCGTGAACGGCTCGCCCGTTGCCCTCTCGGCGAAGGAGTTCCTGCTGCTCGCGGCGCTCGCGAAGGAGCCGCGTCGCGTGTTCCGCAAGCAGGAGCTGCTCGAGACGGTGTGGGGATACCGCTCGGCCGGGTCGACGCGGACGCTCGACTCGCACGCCAGCCGCCTGCGCCGCAAGCTCAAGCTGGTCTGCGCCGAGCGTTCGTGGATCGACAACGTGTGGGGCATCGGCTACCGACTCGTCTCCGTGGAGGAGGCGGCGTGATCGCCGGGTCGGTGTTCACGCGGCTGCACGGTGCCGCGATCCGGGTGCAGGTGCCGCTCGTGCTGTCGGCGATCCCGCTCGTGGCCGCGCTCTACGGCGTGGGCCTGGCGCCCAGCTGCGTGGACCTGGTGCTCGACGACGAGCCGCACGCGACCGTCGAGGCCGCGCGCCACGCGGTGACGGTGGTGCTCGTGCTGCTCGTCGCCTGCGTCGCGGCGACCACGGCGGGGGCGTCGATGCTGCTGCGCGGCTCCCTGCGCGCCGTGGTGGAGCGCCTGCACGACGCGACCGGTGCGATCGCGGCCGGGGACTTCCGGCACCGCATCCACTCCGGCCGCGACGACGAGCTGGGCCGGCTCGCGGGGTCGATCGACACGATGGCCGCCCGGCTCGAACGGCTCGAGCAGGCGCGGCGACGGCTGCTGGCCTGCGTGTCGCACGAGCTGCGCACCCCCATGACGATCATCCAGGGCCACGCCTTCACCCTGGCGCGATCCGAGGACGACGTGGTGCGCCGCGGCCGCCTCGAGATGATGCAGGAGGAGGCGGGGCGGCTGGCGGGGCTGGTCGAGGACCTCGTCGATGCCGCCAGCCTGAGCGCCGGCAGCGTGCGCCTGAGGCCCGAGCGGGGCGACCTCGGCGAGCTCGCCCGTGCGGCGCGCGACCGCTTCACCGAAGAGGCGGGCCGCCGCGGCGTGGCGATCACGTGTCGCGTGGACCGGCGGCGGGTCCCGGTCGACGTGGACGTGCAGCGCATCGAGCAGGTGCTCGCCAACCTCGTGGCCAACGCGGTACGCCACGCCGACCCGGGCAGCGAGGTCGAGCTCGAGGTGCGCTCCGGGCGCGGCGCCGGGGCGCCGCGCGAGGTGGTCGTGCGCAACGTCGGCGACGCCGTTCCGAGCGAACTCGCGGAGCGGATCTTCGAGCCCTTCGTGCAGTGCGGGGCTTCGCCCGGACGGGTCGGGCTCGGGCTCGCGATCGCGCAGGGGCTCGTCGACGCCCACGGCGGGACGCTCGCCGTCGAGCAGGGGCCGTGCGGTGGTGCGCCGTCCCGGGCGTGCGTGGAGTTCCGGTTCTCCCTGCCGCGTCCCGTGCGCCGCGGGGAGGCCGCCGCTGCCGAGCAGCTCGTCCGCCCGGCGCCGAGGCGCCCCGGGGTCCGGCGCAGCCGCGGGCTCGTGGCGCGGAGTGAGCCGTGACGGCCGCCGCCGTCGAGGCGCTCGTCGCCAACGTGCGGGATCGGGTCTGGGCCGAGTGCGACCCGAGCGCGATCGTCGGGGCCGGCCCGGAGGAGGCGCCGCGCGTGGTGGCGGCGCTCGCGCACGGGTTCCTGGACGAGGTCGACGGGACGGTCGACCCGGCGACGCGCGACGCCGTCGTGGACGGGGTGGTGGCGGCAACGTTGGGACTGGGTCCGCTGCACCCGCTGCTCGCCGACCCGGACGTGTCGGAGGTGATGGTCAACGGCGCGCGCGACGTGTTCGTGGAGCGCGCGGGCCGCATCGAGCGAGTGGCCGCGACGTTCGAGGACGACTCGCACGTGCTGCGGGTGATCGATCGGATCCTCGCCCCCGTCGGGCGCCGCATCGATGCGCTGTCACCCATGGTCGACGCGCGACTGGCCGACGGGTCCCGCGTGCACGCGGTGGTGCCGCCGCTCGCGGTCGACGGGCCGCTGCTGACCATCCGTCGGTTCGTCCGCATCGCCGCGACCCTCGAGGACCTCGTGCGCCTCGGGTCGGTGACCCCGCTCGCGGCGGTCGAGCTGGAGCGGCTCGTCGCCGCCGACGCGAACGTGCTCGTGTCGGGGGGCACCAGCTCCGGCAAGACCACCCTCCTCGCGGCCGCGCTCTCCGCGGCCGCGCGCGACGACCGCATCGTGGTGCTCGAGGACGCGGCCGAGCTGCCGCTCGAACACCCGCACCGGGTGCGGCTGGAGTCGCGGCCCGCGTCGCACGAGGGCATGGCGCACGTCTCGATGCGCGAGCTGGTGCGGAACGCCCTGCGCATGCGCCCCGACCGGATCATCGTGGGGGAGGTGCGCGGCGCCGAGGCGTACGACCTGCTGCAGGCCCTCAACACCGGCCATCGCGGCAGCTGGTCGACGATCCACTCCAACGGCGTGGAGGAGGCGCTGCTGCGCCTCGAGTCGATGGTGCTGTGCGCCGGCACCGGCATGCCGCAGGTCGTGGTGCGCGAGCAGGTGGCGCGCGCGGTCGACGCCGTCGTTCAGCTGGCGCGGGATCCCTCGGGGCGGCGGCGGGTCGCGTGCATCGCCTCTGTGGCGTACGAGGAGGGTCGCGGCGGCGACGGCCCCGGATGGCGGGTGCGCCGGATCTTCGAGGAGGCCTGAGGTGGCGGCGACCTCGACGACCCGGGGAGCCTCGCGACCGCGGCCGGCGCCCTCCCGCTGGGAGCGGATCGACGGCGTCGTGGACGGGCTGCTCGCCCGGCGATCCAGTGGCGCCTCGCGTGACATCGCGCTGGCGGACGCGCTGCGCGTCGTCGCCGCGGCAATGCGTTCGGGTTCCACGGTCCAGGGGGCCCTGGCTCGTGCCGCCGAGCGCGGCGGCTCCGACGCGGTCGCCCGTGCGTGCGGCGTGGCCGCGGCCCGGATCGCCCTCGGCCGTCCCGTCGAGACGGAGATCGACGCCTTCGCCGCGCAGGTCGACACCGCCGCGGCTCGGCTGTTCGCTCAGGTCGTGCGCGTCCAGCACCGTCGGGGCGGTGACATCGGCGGACCGTGCCACCGCCTCGCCGCCCTCCTGCACGACCGCACGCGCCTCGACGCTGAGGCGCGGTCCGCGACGGCGCAGGCTCGGTTCTCGGCGCGCGCGGTGATCGCGATCCCGTTCCTGCTCGCCGCGGCCACGGCGTGGCGAGCCCCGCACGCAGCTGCGCAGTTCCTGCACCCCGGACCACTGCTGCTCGCCTCGCCCGGCATCGCGTTGATCGCGGCCGGCGCGCTCGTCGCGCGTCGCATCGCCACCACCGCGTGCTCGCTCGGGGCCGGCACCGCCGATCCGCGTGCGGCACGCAGGGGCGCACTCCGGCACCTCGTCCGGCGCATCGGCGGCACCGGTCCGCGCGCCCGGTCCGGTGCACGCCTCGGCCTGGCGGCGGGCGCGTGC
>JAOPYS010000065.1 GCA_025964465.1 Thermoleophilia bacterium | reverse complement strand
AACGAGATCCGGCTCGACGTGCCTCCGCCGACGTCGTCGTTGCCGGCCACCAGGGTGAGCGACCCGACCGCAGCGCCCGTGTAGGCGGCGAGCAGCGTGTTGGACCGGGTGATCGCCGCAGAGGTGTCGAAGGTGACCGTCGCGCTCGACGGCGCCGTCCACTTGAACCAGACCGAGGCCCCGCCGGCGTTGCCACCGTGGGCTGGTTCGCCCGCCTGCTTGGAGGCCGAGACGTTGTCGGTCACGAGGTATCGGCCGGACGAGGTGCCGAGGTCCCACGCCGACGCGAAGGTGTCATTGGTGAACGTGCGGTTGACGCGGAAGGTGAAGGCGCCGAGGTTGGAGGCATCGACCGCATCGGCCTGGAAGTAGTACGTCGTGCCGGCGACCGCATCGAACACCACCTGCGGATCGAGGGTGGTGTAGATGTCATCGTCGCGGCTGCGGGCGCCGGGTGCGAAGGTGAGCGTCGCGAGGCTCGTTCCAGTGTAGACGGCAAGCATCTCGTCCTGGCCGGAGCCGAACATGTCGGCCTCGTACTCCGCGGTCGCCGGGGCGACCCACTGGTACCAGACCGACGCGATAGCTGGGATGCTGCCCGCAGCGCCGCCCTCCCCGGCCTCGGTCGTGGCGCCGATGGTGGTGCCGGCGGTCGCCGAGGATGCGCCGACCAGCTGTGCGTTGACCCAGTCATCGTTGGCCGGGGCGGCCTGTGCCGCCGTGGCGTGGACCAGCATCGCGAGCAGCACGACGAGGAACGAGAGGCCGATGCGGCGGTCGCGCGGACGCTCGCACTCGCGCGCACGCGCGCGACCTACGTGCGTGTAGTGGCGCGCCGTCACCGTAGATCTATCGGCTCGTGTTCAAACGACTTGATCGAAGACCAGCAGCCATCTGGCGCGTGATACCTCACGGGTCAACCGAAGCACGACCAATCGGACGCTGATCTGTCAGCGCCCTACCTGCGTCAGGAGGGCAGAGGTGTCACGAAACGTCTGCGTCAACCGTCGATCATGGCAAGCAGGCGCAGCACCGTCTTCCAGCTGCGGATCGTCATCGACTGGTACGCGTCGGTGCCGGCGATCTTGCCCAGGCGGCTCTTGGTGCGCTCGGCGCTCAGCCGCTGCGAGTAGATCACTCCGCGCCCCGGCCACACGCGGTCGACCCCCTCGCGCGGGCTGAACACCTCCATCGCCTTGGCCGCCGTGATGCCCATGAGGAAGATCGCGTCGCTGTGGTAGGTGTCCGGGTCCTCGCCGAACCCCTCGGGTCGCTCCGCGACGACGGCGCGCAGCTTGGCGTGCGTCAGCACCAGCACCCGCACGAGGTCGGCGTGCAGCGCAAAGCTCTTCGGCAGCGCCGCCTCGATGCGCTCCCCGAGCGCCCCAGCCCCGAGCTCTGACCGCAGCACCACGTTGCCGCTGGCGATCAGGGTCCGCACATCCGTGCACCCGATGCCCTCCAGGCACGCGCGCAGCTCGGCCATCGGTACCCGGTTCTTGCCCCCGACGTTGATCCCGCGCAGCAGGACGACGTAGTCCTTCATTGTGTGCGCCTCACAGCTTCTCGCACGCGACGCCGTCCTTGTCGCGGTCGCTCTTGGTGTTGGCGTTGTACGTCGCGTTGTCACGCTTGAAGTACGTGACCGGCGTGGTGGAACCACGTACGTGATCCACGGCACCGCGCTTGCCGACGCCGTGCGGGAGCGCGCGATTGAGCGCCGTGCAGTTCGCGTAGGCGGTGGCCCGGGCCGTGGTGGCGGGAGCTGTTGCGGTCACCGAGGCGAGCGCGACGAGGGCCAGGACGGGCACGATCACACGGTATTTCACCAGCGACTCCTGAACGGACGAGTGATGTGGCCCATCGGCCGATCGCCGTCCGAACTGAACGCGCAGTCCGCAACGACGACGGGCCGCCCATCGGGCTGGCGGGTGCCAGCTCCGACGGACGGCCCGTCGCGGTGTGGTTGGTGGATTGGAGTGGCTGGGTCAGACGACGACGCGGTGCGTCTCGTCGACCTGGGTCATCGGGGTGGCGTCCTCGCGCTCGAAGTCGGTGAGGCGCTTGCGCGAGCCGATCCACCAACCGGCGGCGGAGGCCGCGAGGGTGAGCAGCATGCCGAGCGTCAGGGCGAGACCGGCGCCGCCGAGGGCGTCCGCAGTGTTCTCCGCGTTGCTCGACTTGTCGGTCGTCTTGCCCGCGGTGTTGTCGTCGCCGGGGTTCGGGTCGGTCGCACCGTCCGTGCCCTGGCCCTGACCGCCACCGGCCGTGGTGCCCTGGGCACCGCCGGTGCTGCCAGCAGCAGCCTGACCGTTGTTCGCGCCGGTGCCCGCGGCGACGTCGGTCGCCGCGGCGGAGGTGGTCGAGGACGCGAACGCGATCACGATGACGGCGAGCAGCAGCAGCGACGCGAGCGTGCCGACCGCCCATGACACGGCGACGTGGTAGGCGAGCTTGCCACGGTCGAGCCAGCGGGCGAGGCGACCGCCGAGCACGCTGCCGACGAAGGCGCCGATGATCGCCGCGATGACGGTCCACGCGCCGATCGAGCCGAGGATGCCCATCGCGTCATTGCTGGACGTGTCCTTGTCGCCGGCGATCAGGCCGGTGGAGACGCCGAGGATGACGAGCATTGTGGTCAGCGCGAGGCCGACGAGCGCCGACGCGAGGATGGCGCCCCAGTCGATGCTGGCGCCCTGATCGAGTCGGGACACGCCGCGCGTCTCCTGGCGGTGCACCGTGGTGCCGGTGATTCGGTTGGGGGTGGTGACCGGAGCCGACGCGTGACGCGTGGTGTCCAGTTCCTCGAACGTGCGCTCCATGGGGATCACTCCTGGTCGTGAAAGAGAGTGCCCGGCGCAGGGCCGAGCAATGACCAGGTGGAGGTCCCCGGGGGTGGTCCGCATAAACGACGGTCAGCAGGCGCGAAGCGACCGGAATCGTCCGAAACCGACCGGAAGGTCGAACTAGCGCTTCAAGACCTTCTTCTCGCAGTTCTTGATCACGTCGCCCTTGTTGTAGATGCAGGTGTCCTTGCCCGCGCCGCCGTCGATGAGGTCGCCGGCCTTGTGGTCGTTGCCGTCGAGGGTGTCGGTGCCGGCGTCGCCGTAGAGCTTGTCCTTGCCGGCGCCGCCCACGACCTTGTCGTTGCCGGTGCCGCCGCGAACGGTGTCGTTGCCGGCGCCGCCGTCGAGCGTGTCGTTGCCCCCCATGCCGTTGATGACGTTGGCGAGCGCGTTGCCGATCAGCTTGTTCGCGGTCGACGACCCAGTGAACGTGACCGGAGCCGGCGGGACCACCTTGGGCGGCAACGCGGTGCATGTGCTGCCGCTCGCCGTGAAGCCGGCGGGCACGGACGCCTGGTCACCCGCGATGTTGGTGCAAGCGTCGAAGGCCGGGGGAGTCGGCGTCGGAGTGGTCGCGCCGCCGCCGCCACCCGTGCCGGTGTCCGCGGCGGCCTGGACCGTGATGGCGATTGCCTGCGAGCGACGGCTGTTCCACAGCCCGTCGCTGGCGATGACGACCAGCTCGTGGCGCCCGACGGAGAGCGGGCTCGGCAGCCGCACGGACGTGGTGCTTCCGTCGAGGGCAGCGGCGTTGGCGCCGTCCACCTCGATCAGGTACGACTGGATGCCGCTGCGGTCGTTCGCCGCGTTCCACGTCACGACCGGGGTGGCGTCGGTACTCGAGGAGCCGTCGGCCGGGCCGGTGATGACGGCGGCCCCGTCGACGGCAGTGTCGACGACGAAGTTCTCGATCGCCGAGTCGGTGGGTCCGCCCGTTCCGAGCGCGGAGACCTGCCACGTGTGCGTGCCGTCGGCGAGCGGGCTGGAGGAGGTCCAGCTGGTCGTGCCACCGTTCGGTGCGCTGTATGCGACCTGACCGTCGATGCGCACGATGTAGCCCGTGGCCCCGGCGACGGACGACCACGAGAAGGTAGCGTTCGCCTGTGCCACGCCGACCCCGCCGAAGGGGTAGTACGCGATGGGCTGGTCGATCGTGCCGCCCGTGCCGCCGCCCCCGCCGCCGGCGGCGCCGATCGTGAAGGTGCGCGTGGCGGACGTGGTCGTGTTGTTCGCCAGGTCCTTGGCGGTCATCGACCACGTGTGCGTGCCCGCAGCCAGCGAGTACTGGAACGAACCAACGCCGGTGTACGGATCAGCACCTGGGTTCACAAGCAGCGCGCCATCGACGTAGAGCGCGTAGAAGATGGCACCGTTCGGCGCGGCGCCGGAGGCGATGTCGCTCCCCGTGAAGCTGAACGTGACGGGTGAGGTGACTCCAGTCGCGTTGTCGGCGGGAGCACCCAGCGTCAGGGTCGGCGCCGTCGCATCCACCGACACGTGAGCGGTGTGGGAGGCGCTGTTGCCTGCCACGTCGTAGGTCGTGAGCACGATCGTGTGCTCGCCGTCGGGCATGGTGATGTGCGCGCTCCGCGGCGACGCGGGGTAGTCGACGGCCGCTCCGCTATCCACGGAGATCGACAGGTGGTCGACGCCGCTGCCATTGGGATCGTTCGCCGGCGACCAGGTCATCGGCACCGAGTTCGACGTGTACCACCCCGACGGCACATTGAGCTGCGCCATCTGCGGTGGCGTGGAGTCGACCAGGATCGACCGCGGGGCCGGGATGGTGGAGGGGCGGCCCAGGTTGTCGTAGGCGTACACGGTCCATGAATACACGCCGTCGGCCAGGTCGGCGGGCG
>JAOPYS010000470.1 GCA_025964465.1 Thermoleophilia bacterium | reverse complement strand
GCGATTTCCAGGAAGCGGTGATGCGCCTCCGCGTTGCCGTCAGCGTCGATCCCAGCCTCGGCGATACGCCGTGTCGTTCGCTCGAACTCCAAGCGGGCCGAGAGACCCTTCTTCGTGAGTGCGACGGCATCGCCGTGGACGGATCGCAGGAATCCTCGCACCTCGAGGCGCTCGAGCAATCCGGGCCCGTCTGGCATCGGGATACCGATCGCAGCCTCGAGGTCCCCGATCAGAACGGCGTGCTCTGCCAGGAACAGCACCACCAGCTTCTCATCGGCGCTGAGTCCGTACCGGATACGCCACATGGCGTCCAAGCGTTCGTAGGCGAGCAACATCCGACGAAGTGCTGCATCGACCTTGTGTATCGACGAAGTCATGGGTGAACAATGCCCGCGCCAGCAGTCAGCAATCCGGCCCCGCGTCGGTGCGGCGTCGTGATCCGGAGCGTCTGCGGTCTGGCAGGGCACGGCGCTCACGCGAGACCGGTGAGCCGTCCGGGGTCGGTAGCTGGACGATGAAGCACGATCCACGGGGCTGGTTCGGTTCGTAGCTCACGTGTCCACCCTGCGCATGCGCGAGACCGCGGGTGATCGACAGACCGAGCCCCGTCCCAGCGATTCGGGTGTCAGTGTTGCCGGCGCGCGAGAACCGCTCGAACAGATGGGGAACGAAATTCTTCGGGACCCCCGAGCCCTGGTCGGTGACCCGGATCTCGACCGAATCTTCCAGGAGCCGAGCGGAGACCGCGATGGGCGGCGCGCCGTACTTGACGGCGTTCCCGATGAGATTGGTCAGGATCTGCTGCAGCTGGTCCTCGTCGGCACGAGCGTGAAGGTCTGTGGGACAGTCGATCGCCACCTCGGTTCCCAGTTCGCGGACGACCCGAGCCAGTGCGTCCGCGACGCGGATTCGCTCACTCCGCGACCGGCCACCGCCACGTTCGATGTGCGCCATCGTGAGCAGGTCGTCGATGAGCCTCTGCAGGCGGTGAGCCTGGGCATCGATGATCGACACGAACTCCTGCTTCTGCACCTCGGTGAGTTGTGACCACATCTCCTGCAGGGTCTTGGTGAAGCCGGTGATGGCGGTCAGGGGGGTCCGCATCTCGTGGCTCGCCATCGCAAGGAACTGATCCTTGAGTCGGTCGGCGGCAGCTAGTTCGGCGTTCGCCTGCATCAATCCATCTGTCTGGCGCAACCGCGCGGCGGCGCGGTTCTGCTCAGTGACGTCGCGAATGATCAGGGATACGCCGATGACGTCGCCGGTACCGTCGCGCAGTGGTGACTCCGTCAGGGACACGTCCAGCAGGCGTCCGCTCTTGGAAACCCGCCGAGTTTCGAAGTGGTGGACGTGATGACCGGTGACGATCTCGCCCGACATGTCGATCTCGCGCTGCTGCAGGTCTTCGGGTATCACGAGGGCGATGGGTTGTCCGATTGCTTCCCGAGCCTCGTAGCCGAAGAGACGTTCGGCGGCGGGGTTCCAGCTGACGATGGTGCCGTCCACATCCTTGGTGATGATGGCGTCGTCGGCGTCGTTGACGATTGCGGCGAGGTGGGCCTGCATCCGACGAGATTCATGGACGTCGGTGATCTCCCGCACCGTCTTCGATGCGCCGATCACGGTGCCTTCGCCGTCCAGCAGGGGCGCCACCTCCAAGGACACATCGAGAACACGGCGATCCTTGGTCACGCGCCACCCCTCGAATCGCTCCACGCGACTGCCCGCGAGTGCCTGGCCGAGGATCCGTCGCTGTCGAGGCTCGTGCTCCTCAGACACGAGCATGCTGATGTGCATCCCGATCGCTTCGGTGCCCGGGTATCCGAACAGGCGCTCGGCGGCAGCGTTCCAACTCGCGATGCGGCCACCCTTGTCGACAGCTATCGCGGCGTCGTTGGAATCGCCTGCCACCTCGGCGAGCACACGCATCGCCGTCCTGATCTGGTCGACCTCGGGTGGCTGCACGTCATTCATGAGGTGCGCGCTTGCTCCGAGAACACCCGGTTTCGACCGCCGAGTGAGACCTCACGAATGGCATCCATCACGATGGATGGACTGCCGCCCTTGGGTACGAACCGGCTTGCTCCGAGATTGACCAGTCGCTTGTTCAAACGAGCATCGATCCGAGTGCCAGAGTACACGATCACGTTCGAGGTCGGTGAGACTCGCCGGATCTCGGGAAGCGCGTGCCAGCCATCCATCACCGGCATCTCCAGGTCGAGCACCACGACTTCAGGCTGGGTCGCCTTGACCATCTCGACGGCTTCCACCCCGTCGGCTGCCTCGCCAACGATCGTGCAGGATGGCTCCGTCGCGACCAGGATGTTGAGTAGGTAGCGCATCTCAGGCATGTCATCGACGATCACGACTCGACACGGCTTCAGGTGGTTCCGGGGATCCCCGGCATCGGCCACGTCACCGGCGTCCCCGAACTTCTGCACGATCAGGTAGCGGTCGTGGTCGACGACGACGTTCTCGGCCTCGAGCATCTCGTGACCACGGAGCACCGCGAACTGCGACGGGTGCGAACGGATCTCCTCGTACTCGTCCACGCTCATGGTGAGCGCGTCGTGGCAGTCGGCATCGCCACACTCGCAGAGCACGGCAAGTTGGTCGGGGCCGAGCAGCCTCGCCTCTTCGCCCTCGACGCTCACGAGCTCGTTCGCGGCTCGAGCGGCGTGCTCGTTGCGTCCAATCTGTTTCTGCTTCTCTGTCATTCACCCCGTGCCCTGTTGTCTTTCGTATCGTCCGTCGTCTCGGCGTCGGCGACTGGATGAGCAGGCGCCGGACGTGGCGTGCGGTCACGATCTGGGAGACATTGCCCTCCGCGACGACCACGAAAAGCCAAGGCTGCAGATACCTCGCCGACCCGGGTCGATCCTATGGGCCGAGTTGATCAGGGCTATGCGGGGCTCTGGCCGGGAGCCCCTTCGTCACGGGGGCTTCTGGGCGTGTGTCCAACGAAGTCCACGTCGGACCGCTGACAAGCACGGTTGATGGCCCACCGCGAGCGTGCTGCTGGGCACGGGCGCCCAGTCTCGGGAACCCGAACGCCGCCGGAGCGGGGCCTTCGTGAGGTAGCGGTGGAGGGACTCGAACCCCCGACACGCGGATTATGATTCGCCCCCGGCGACTTCGCGGGGTATTGGTATTGCTGGATTATAGCTGCTAATTCCGGCGTTTCCCCACGTCGCGAACTCGGGTTGGTTCGGGCCGTTTCGGTGCCTTGTGTTGCCTCGCTGTTGCCCCCTCAGGGGAGTGGGGTGCATGTGTAGGCGCCGGCGGTAATTTCGAGTTGTCTCGAATCGTCCTCGTCCCAGTTGACGAACGAGAAGTGTCGGTTCGGAGCTTCGGCCGTCATTTCGCTCACAGCGTAAAGGATCATTCCAGCGGGCTCATCAGACACGATTGCAGCCAGGTCGTCGAAGTCGAACCGGTACCTGGTCCCATCAGATCCCTCGACATCGACTTCGGCCCGGGTTCCATCAGACCGAACCTTCACGATGTGTCCGTCGTGAATCGCCGGCGTGCCGATGTATGCGATGAAGGACCTATCCATCGCGTCGTCCAACTAGGTCGTCGGACGTGAGGGAGGTCTGCCGCAGGATCGCGCGGAGGGTACCTCGGTCGAGTTCCTTGTGAAGCGGCGCCGTCGTCGATCGGCCGTCAGGGTGCTTCATGCGCACGTGACTGCCGCGTTGGCGCGCGATCGCAAAGCCATGCGACTCCAAGATCACGATGAGCTACTTTCGGAGAGGACTGGGAGCGGCGGCATCAGCCAGCGATGCGGACGGTGTGAGTCTCCGCGCCGCGG
This sequence comes from Thermoleophilia bacterium, assembly GCA_025964465.1. Lineage (GTDB taxonomy): Bacteria > Actinomycetota > Thermoleophilia > Gaiellales > SKUG01 > JAGQUL01. The sequence continues at coordinate 6,653 of JAOPYS010000470.1, read as the reverse complement.
TCGACCGGCACGGCTTCGCCGGCAGCGTTCATGTCCTCGAGTACGAGTTCGATGGCCTCCGTGACGTTTGCCATCGCCTCATCGACCGTAGCTCCTTGTGACACCGCGTTCAACGTGGAACAAATCGCCACGTACCCGCCATCCTCGCCCGGCTCGATCACCACTGTGTACTCGCGCGTTCCCATGGCTCCATTATCGACCGTCACGCCAACTCCCACACCCTCATTCACCATGTCCTTCCTACGAACTCGTTCCGATCACCACACTCCCACCCCCCCCATCCCCCCAACCCCAACCCCAACCCCGACCCAAGTCCGTCCCGCCCTTGACCCCTTCCGCTCACTACGTTGTGGGGGAGGGGTCAAGGGCGGGACGGACGCTTGAAATCGCCATCAGCGGGGGTTTTCCGAGATCAGGGTGGCGCCGCCGGTTCGACACCTCAGAGGACGGGCAGTTCGACAGCACGCCGCGAATCGTCGCCAATCGCTGAGGTCCCGCTGGATGCCCTCCACAGACGAGCAACTCGAGAGCTTGGTAGCGATGGCCGTGGGCTCCGATCCGGAGACGGACGAGTTCTTTGAACTCTCCGACCAGCTCCGAACGGCCCTCGGACCTGGTCTCGTCGATTCTGCAACCCAGCTAGTCGCGCCGGGACGCTCGGTTCGCGAACGCACAGTGGGCGTCGAACTCCTCGGAGGCCCAAGCCCGGTTGAGCGACACGTCGGTGCCGAAGCCTCCCGACGGGTGGATGCGATCCTCGGCGCGCTCGAAGGTGCCCAGGATGCTCACTTGGTCATTGCTTCGGTGAGCGCCCTTGGCCACTGCGAGGATCCGCGTGTGCTTCCCACGCTCTGGGATTTTCGCGACCATCCGAGCGAGGAGGTACGGAACCTCCTGACGTTCGCTGCTGGAGGTCGCCCAGACGATCAAGCTGTCGAGCTGCTCCTCACCCTTACGCGGGACGCTTCATCGTGGGTGCGTGACTGGGCGACGCATTTCCTGTCGTATCCGGCGACGGGAGACACCCCGGAGATCCGAACTGCGTTATTAGATCGACTGAGTGACGACGACCGCGAGGTCCGTCTCGAGGCGATGGGCGGCCTCACCGAGCGGCGAGACATGCGAGCGCTTGAACCGGTTCTCGAGGAGGTGCTGTCGCTCAAAAATGGCGCCGAATCATTTCCCGGCGACGCGTTGGCGTCGTCGATCGATGACCTTGAGGTGATCTTGCTCGGGTGGGACATGGCCGCGGCATCTGGAGACCCGCGCTTCGCCGCCTTCCTCGAAGCGGAGCGGAAACGAGCGGTGGCTCAGGGCGAGATACCCGATCGCCTTCGCGCTGCGATTCGGTCCGTTCTCGGGGATGAACGGGTGGAACTCGAGGGCCCTAGGTGACCTGCAGGGGGCGTGCGGCCGCGGGTGAAAGTCCACGTGCGTCAGGCAACTGCTCCAGCAGATCGAGGCTCGGCAGGTCGTCCGGCATGAGGTGGACGTAGGTCGCGAGCGTGAAGGCTGGCGAGTGATGGCCGAGCACCATCTGGACCTGCTTGGCGTTCCAGCCAAGCCGGAACAGGCGGCTGGCGTACGTGTGACGCAGCGTGTGGAACCCAGCGTGTGGGATGCCCGCTCGCACTGCTGCCGGCTTGAACGAGCGCATCAGGATGTTGCGCGGCAGATGCGGCGTGCCGAGTTTCGTGCAGAACAGGTGGTCAGTCGGAGCGGCGAAGTCCGAGCCCTCACGGAGTGAGGCGAGCCGCTCAGACATTGCGCGCGAAAGCGGGATCGAGCGGATGCCAAATCGGCTCTTGGGAGCGTCGACCCCACCCTTGTAGTAGCGGCGACGAACGTGGATGCGGCACGCGAGCAGATCGACGTCCTGCCACTGCAGCGCCACGGCCTCGCCGATGCGCAGCCCCGTCTGCGACAGGAGCAGGACGAGCAGGAAATGCTCCGCATCGATCTCCGCGAGCAGCCGGGTCAGCTCCAGGTCCGTGAGGGCTGACCGCTCCACCGGACCGCGTGCGTTGGCGTTTGCGAGGCGCACGCCCGCGGCCGGGCTCGACCTGATCACGCCATCCTCGACAGCCGTGGCCAGCAAGGCCTTCACGGGCGCGAGCTGGAGCCGGATCGTGTTGGCCGACAGGTCCGCTGCTGCCAGCTCCTGGGCGAAGCGCTTGATGTCGCGCGCGCTGATGTCGGCGAGCTGCATGCGGCCGAAGTACGGGATCGCTCGTCGCTCGATGGCGCGCCGGTAGTCAGCAAGTGTCTGTGGACGGATGCCCCGGCTGGTGCGGCCCGCGTACGTCTCCACCCATTCGCGCGCGTAGCGCTCGAAGGTCATGCGTTCGGTGACCTGCAGCTCGCCGCGCGCGAGGTCAGCCGACAACGTCGACTTGAGCACTCGGGCTTCGGCGAGCGTGCCGGCACTGCGCTTGAACTGTCGGCCGGTTCTATCGCGCAGCACCACGACGTAGCGATTGCCACGTCGATAGACGCCTGGGGTCTTGGTCGCCGTGAGGGGTCGGCTCATTCGGGGGCTCCTTCGCTCTGAGCGAAGCACGCCGAGGGCGACCCGTGGAGGGGGATCCGCGCGGCGTGGTGTTGCCCCCTGCGTTGCTCCCCGAGCCTGTTCGCTCGGCTGCAACCGACGCTATTCCTGCGCTGTGCAGGAGTAATACAGGTAGCGGTGGAGGGACTCGAACCCCCGACACGCGGATTATGATTCCGCTGCTCTAACCGGCTGAGCTACACCGCCATGTGGATCGATTCTAGCGGACGGTCTGCGGGGCGTGTGGACGGGTACTGGAGCGGGGTGGACGGGGCGGACGCAGTGGCGGTGGTGGAGCGGTGGCAGGGCGCTCTGGCGAGGCGCGACGTGGAGGCCGCGATCGCGCTCGGGGCTGAGGACATCCGGCTCGAGGATGGCGACGTCGCTCGGGAGGGCGCGGACGAGGTGGGCGCCTGGATCGGCGAGACGGGGCTCGTGACCGAGACGCTGCGCTGGTTCGCTCGCGGCGACCGGGTGGTGGTCGACCAGCTCGACACGTGGCTGCCGCGCGACCTCACGAAGGAGCTGCCGCGTGCCGCCGTGCGGGGGGCCACGAGCTACGTCGTGCACGCGGGGCTGATCTCCCGCATCGAACGGTTCGCGACCATCGAGGCGGCGTTCGCCGCTGCCGGGCTGGACGCGGAGGCCGACGCCGTGGACGATCCGCGAAAGCGGGTATGACCCGGGCATGGACGCCGCACGCCGCCCACCCGCCGAGGCACGACAACCCGAGGACGTCGTCGTGGTCAGCGATTCGCCGGCGCCGGCGATCGTCTACCTCGTGGTCGGCGCGGGCCTCGCCATCTGCCTGCTCGCGCTGCTCATCGCGCGACCCTCGCTCGACACGACCACGATCGTGCTCGCGCTGATGATGACCACGCCGTTCCTGCTGTTCGCCCGGCTCGCCATCGCGCGGCCCGGCCCGGACGCGGTGGTCGCGGGCGTGCTGCTGTTCGGAGTCGGCTGCTGGGGCTCGATCTCGGCGATCGGTGACGGCGACGACGCCAGCGTGTTCACGCGGCTCGCGATCTCACTCGTCATCGTGCAGCTCGCGGTGTTCGTCGGGGGCGCGATCCTGCGCGCCGTCGTGCCTCGCACCGGCGAACGTCAGTAGGGGTAGCCCGGCGAGGGCAGCAGCACGTCCGGGTAACCCGTGTCCGGGTAGTCCGGGTCGGGGTAGCCGGGGTCGAGCACGCCACCGTCGTCGCCGGGCGAGTTGCCCGAACCGGGGATCGGCAGCGGCTCGTCGCCGGGCGAGTTGCCCGTGCCGGAGCCCGGCACCCACCCCGCCGGCGAGAGCATCTGCTCGGCCAGTGACACGGCGGTCGCCTGGTCGACGCCGCCCCACGCGTTGGTGCGTGACAGCTGGATCGCCTCGCGGATGGAGGAGCGAACCTCGGTCTCCGTCCGTCGCCCGCGCAGCGCTGCATCGGCCAGGCGCTGGTCGCTGGCCGTGGACCAGTCGTACGGCGTCTCGTTGACGACCGCGCTGATCGAGCGACCCGCCTGGTCGGCGCCGATGCCGCTCGCCAGCGCCGTGGCGATGAGCGCGCGATCCTGCGTCGAGGTCCAGTTGTACGGCGTGGCGTTGGTCACGCGCGAGATGAGCGTGCCGATCGTCGTCGGGTCGACGCTGCCGGTCAGGCCCGACACGATGAAGTCGACGTCCGCGGCCTTGGGCCAGTCGTACGGCGTGGCGTTGGTGACGGAGGAGACGAGCCGCCCGACAGCGTCCGGATCGGTGCGCCGCGCGAGCGCCGCCTCGATGATGCGCTTGTCGTCCGCGGCCGTCCAGTCGTACGGCGTCGCGTTGGTGACGCGCGAGATGAGCGTGCCGATCTTGGAGGCGTCGACCTGCCCGTGCATGCCCGCCTTGATGAAGCGGATGTCGTCGGCCTTGTCCCAGTTGTACGGCGTGGCGTTCGTGACACCCGACACGAGCTGGGCGACCTTGTCAGCCGGCATGCGCGTGGCGATCGCCGTCTCCACCAGGTCGATGTCGTTCTCGCGCGTCCAGTCGTAGGGCGACGCATTGGTCACCGCCGCGATCACGCGCGGCAAGGTCGTCGCATCGGCGTTCGTGCGCAGCGCCGCAGCGGCGAAGCGCACGTCGTCGGCATGCGTCCATGTGTAGGGCGTGGCGTTCTCGACCGCGTCGATCGTGGTCCGCGCCGTGGCGGGATCGACGTGGCCGCGCAGCCCGCTCACCGCGAGCGACGCCTGCTCGGCGGACGACCAGCCGTAGCCCGATGCGGACTCCACCGCGTCGACCATGCGACCGGCGGCCGGCCCGTCGGAGCCGTACAGCACCGCGGCCGTGGCCACCCGCTGCACGTCCGACTGCGACCACCCGTACGGAGCCGCGCTGCGCACGTACTGCGCCGCGCGCGCCACCGCCACCGGATCGGCGTAGCCGCCCGGGAGCGGCTCGTCGCCCGGCGAGTTGGGCGTGGTGCCCACCGGGTCGTCGCCCGGCGAGTTGTCGACCGCGAGCTGCAGTCGCCCGACCGCGTCCGCATCCGGCGGCCCGACGCTGGGCGGCGGGCCCGGCGCGAGCAGCTGGTCGTCCCCGCCGCGCGCGTGCAGGGCCCAGGCGAGGGCGGCCGCCGATGCGACCACCCCGCCTGCGATGGCGACGTTCGTCCCGACGCTCATTGGTCAGCCCCCGTAGACGGGCTCGTCACCGGGGCTGTTCACGGTGCCCGTCGTCGGGTAGCCATAGCCGCCCTCGTCGCCCGGGCTGTTGGGCGTCGTGGGGTAGGTCGGGTAGGTCGGCGTCGTCGGGTACGTGGGGTACGACGGGTACCCGCCGTAGCCGCCCGACAGCAGCTGCTGCTCGGCGTTGGCCACCGCGCTCGACTCGCTCGAACCGTAGGAGGCCGCGTTGCGGATCACGTCGTCGACCTGGCTGGAGGAGACCCCGCCACGCAGCGCCGCGACGGCGAGGCGCACGTCGGAGTTGGTCGACCAGTAGGAGGGCGTTGCCCACTCGACCTGGTCGATCACGTCACCGGTCTCCGAGGCGCCGCGACCGAAGGTGAGTGCGGTGGCGGCCACGCGGGCCTCCTGTGCGCTCGACCACGAGTAGGGCGTGGAGTTGTAGACCTCGCGGACCATCGCCGCGGCGTCGTAGGACGAGCGCCCCGCGCCGGTCGCGGCGTTGGCGACCTGCGACACGTCCGAGCTGTTCCACGAGTACGGCGCGGCGTTCTGCACCGCGTTGTACACGTTGCCACCCGACGGGTACGTCGGGTAGGTCGGGTACGTGGGGTAGGTCGGGTACGTCGGGTAGCTCGGGTAGCCCGGATCGGTGGGGTAGTAGCCACCGTCGTCGCCCGTGCCGTTGCCCGGGTAGGTCGGGTACGTCGGGTAGCTCGGCGTCGTCGGGTAGCTCGGGTAGCCGGGGTCGCTCGGGTAGCCGTAGCCGCCGCCATCGTCGCCCGTCCCGTTGCCGGGCGTGGTGGGGTACGAAGGATCGGTCGGGTACGAGCTGCCGGTGCCCGGGTACGAGCTGCCGCTGCCGGGATACGAGCCGTAGTCACCGCCGGTGGACGGATAGCCGCCATCGTCGCCGGGGCTGTTCACCGTGAGCGTGGCGGGCGTGTTGCCCGCGGTGTCGGTCGGAGGCGGCGTGGTCGCGGGGTTCGCGGCCGCAGGGTCGTCGTGGTGGAAGAGGCTGGTCAGTGCCCACGCCCCCACACCCACTCCGGCGACGGCCAGGCCGACCTTCGCGATCGTCGGCATCCCTCCACCCGTCTTCGCGATGGTGGCAGCGACGGTCGGTGCTGCAGAGACAGCGGTCATTGGTATCCCCCAATTAGTCCTGTGGCGTGCCCCCCGCGCCCCGCGAGGGATCTCGCCTTTCCCGCCCCTTCATCGGGTCGTTGGACGCCGGGTGTTGCACGGGGTACCGCCGGGGGCCGGCCGGGTGGTAGGCTTGCGGGGCACATGGAGGTGTGCCCGAGTGGCTAAAGGGGGCGGGCTGTAAACCCGCTGGCTATGCCTACGATGGTTCGAATCCATCCGCCTCCATCACGCACGAGGGGCCCCGCATCACGTCGATGCGGGGCCCCTCGATGTTCGGTGCGGATTCGCGCGGAGCGCG
>JAOPYS010000033.1 GCA_025964465.1 Thermoleophilia bacterium | reverse complement strand
CGTGGAGGAACATCGCGTCGCCGAAGCTGAAGAAGCGCATGCGCTCCTCGATCGCGTGCTCGTACCACGCACGGGTGGCCGCCTCGCCGCCGAACGCCATCACGAGCGCGACCAGGGTCGACTTCGGCAGGTGGAAGTTGGTGAGCATCGCGCCGACGCAGGCCCAGCGATGGCCCGGCACGATGAACAACTGCGTGCTGCCGGTCAGGGCGCCCGTCCCGTCGGGCCCGTAGACGTGCTCGAGGGTCCGCGTCGTCGTCGTGCCGATCGCGACCACGCGCCGACCCGCGGCCCGCGCGGCGCGCACGGCGAGGTCGGTGGACGGCGGCACCTCGTAGCGCTCGGCGTGCATGGGGTGCGCCGCGAGCGGCCCCTCCGCCACGGGGAGGAAGGTGCCCGCGCCCACGTGGAGCGTGACGTGCGCGACCTCGCAGCGATCCCGGACGCGCTGCCACGTCGCCTCGTCGAAGTGCAGGCCCGCGGTGGGCGCCGCAACCGATCCGTCCGCCCTGGCGTGGACGGTCTGGTAGCGGGCCTCGTCCTGCCCGCGCTCGGTGACGTACGGCGGCAGCGGCAGCTCGCCGTGTGCGCGCAGCCAGCCCGGCACTGCGTCGAGCCCGCTGGGCACGTCCACCGTCCAGACCTGCGGATCGACGCGCTCCACGAAGGTGATGCCGACGGCCGGATCGCGCGTGGTGGCGACCTCGTCGCCGGGGCGGAACTTGCGCGCGGGCCGCGCCATGGCGGTCCAGCGGCTGGTGCCCGCGCCCGCCGGCTGGTGCTCCGTCGGTGCGAGCAGCAGCACCTCCCCCGCGCCCCCCGTGGCGCGACGCAATGGGACGCGCGCGTGCAGCACGCGCGCGTCGTTGGCCACGACGAGGTCGTCGGCTCGCAGCTGGTCCAGCAGCAGCTCGTCGAAGCGACCGATCGTGCGCGGCTCGGCGCGGCCGGCCTCCACCACCATCAGCCGTGACGCGCCGCGCTGGGGCGCAGGGTGCTGGGCCACCAGCTCGGGCGGCAGCCGGTAGTCGAGGTCGCTCGTGTCCAGGGACGGGGAGGCGGTCACGCCGCCATCCTAGAGCCGCTCAGCGCAGCAGCTCGACGCCGGCCTTGGCGGCGGTCAGCGCGGCGCTGCCCTTGCCCTTGAGCAGCGGGGTGATCTCGTCGGCATGCGCCACGAGGATGCCATCGAGCCAGGCCGGCAGCTCGCCCGCCGTCTTGAGCTCCATGATCACGCCGGGTCGCGGCGTGCTGGTGCCCGCGAGGCGACCGATGCCGGTCTGCACCAGGTTGCGGTCGACGGTGACGCGCACGGTGCCGGCGGTGTCCTCGAACGCCTCACGAAGGTAGTCCACGCGCACGGCGGGCTCCATGCCCTCGCCGATCAGTCGGACCGCGCGCTCTGCGGTCGGCAGCTCATCGCCGGAGCGGTGCACGAGGTCGACGGCGTCCTTCGTGTCGGCGCCGCCGAGCAGCTGCGACACGAAGTCCTTGGCGACGGGAATGCGCGTCTTGGTGCCGAGCTCGTCGGCGGCCTTCGCGCTCTCCTTGAACTCGAGGAAGGTGGGAGCCGACTCGCTCGCCGGGTACGACCGCACGCGGATCTTGCCCTTGGGCCCGGCGTCGTCGATCGACCTGATGTAGGTCGTGGAGACGGGCTGCGCGGTCGGGTACATCGGGTCGCGTGGCAGGTGCGCCTGGATCTCGGCGAGGATGCCGTCGGCGGCGTCCTCGCGGATACCGAACTTCTGCTCCACCCGTGCTCCGTACACGGCCTGCTGTGCGCGAACGTCCGTCATCTCGTCTCCCCCCCGTGCGGCGCACCCTGAAGCGCCGCGTCCCTGCCGGGGTATCCGGGATTCGGCCCGCCGTGTTTCATGCGCCCCATTCGACGCACCCGTGTCGATTCGAACTCCGAACCCCTTGCGCGTCCGCGGCACGTCCGATATATGTAAGTAGGTACTTACTTACAAGCCGGATCGAGGCAGGCCGATGACCGACCACGTGACCGCACCGAGCGCCCCTCCGTCGGCCTCGACGTTCCGCATCCTCTCCGCACCGGTGCTGGGCTGGGCGTTCTACGACTTCGCGAACACGATCTTCTCGTTCGCAGTCATCACCCGGTACTTCAACGAGTGGGTCATCGACCAGCACGACCGCCCCGACTGGCAGGTGGCGGTGATGGGGTTCGTGGTGGGCCTCGTCCTGGTCGTGGCGATGCCGGCGGCCGGGGCACTGAGCGACCGGATCGGCCGGCGGCTCCCCTTCCTGGCGGGGTTCACCGCGCTGAGCGTGGTCGCCACGGTGCTCCTGGGGTTCGTCGGGTCCGTGACCGTGGCGCTCGTGGTCGCAGGCGTGGCGATCTTCGGGTTCCAGCTGGCGCTCTCCATGTACGACCCGCTCCTGGCCACGGTCGCGCCCCCCGAGTACCGCGGCCGCGTGTCCGGCCTCGGCGTGGGCCTCGGATACGTCGGCGTGCTGGTCGGGTCGGTGGTGCTCGCCGCCATCGTCCCGGAAGGTCACAACGAGCAGGCGTTCATCCCGACGGCGATCATGTTCGCCCTGCTCTCCATCCCGATCTTCCTGTTCGTGCGCGAGCGCCCCGGCCCGCGACCGGACGACGAGACATCGCTCGGCGGCGCGGCCCGCGCCGCGATCGGGCAGGTCGTGCGCACGGTCGGGCACATCCACGCCGAGCACCGCGACGCGGGGCGGTTCCTGCTCGCGCGGTTCCTCTACGTCGACGCCATCGCAACGGTGATCGCGTACATGACGATCTACATGGATCGCGTCGGCGACTTCTCGAAGGGCGAGAAGACCACCGTGCTCGGGTTGGCGATGGTGTTCGCCGCGGTGGGCGCCTTCGTCGCCGGTCATCTCGTCGAGCGCCTCGGGCCCAAGCCCGTGCTGCGCGCCATCCTCGTGCTGGGCGCCGCCACGCTGTTCGCCGCCGCAGCGACCGGCAGCGCCTCGCTCGTGTGGGTGCTCGGCCCGGCCATCGGGGTGACGCTCGGTGCGGTGTGGACGAGCGACCGCGTCTTCATGATGCGCCTGTCCCCGCCCGAGCTGCGCGGCGAGTTCTTCGGGATCTACAACCTCGTCGGCAAGCTCTCCAGCGGCGTCGGGCCGCTCGTGCTGTGGGGCGGGACGATCTGGGTGCTGCACTCGCGCGGGTCGTGGAGCACGCTCGACGCGAGCCGCGCGGCGCTGGCGATGCTCGCGCTCGCCGTGGTGGCGGGCCTGCTGGTGCTGCGCCCGCTCTCGGACCGTGACCGGTTCGAGGACGCGACGGCGGAGGTGCACGCATGAAGCTCGAGACGCGCACACCCGCGGACTGGGCCAACCAGCCGCCAACCCTCGCGCAGCGCCTGGCCCGCTGGATCGTGCGGCGACCGGGGCGACTGCTGTACCGCTACCGCGGCTACGGGCACCAGCCGCGCGTGCCGGCCGAGGGCGGCTTCCTCATGGCGCCGGGCCCGCACGGCGCGTTCGCCGATCCCTTCATCTTCGCGCTCGGCCAGCCGCGTCCGTGGCTGCGGTTCATGGCGAAGCACCAGGCGCTCGAGTGGCCGATCGCGGGGCGGATGATCCGCTGGGGCGGCGGGTTCCCCGTCCACCGCGGCAGTGGCCGCAGCGGCGCGGGCCTGGAGGTCGCACGTGCGGTCGTCGAGGCCGGTGACGGGCTGGTGGTGTTCATGGAGGGGCACCTGGTGCTCGACCACGACGGCCTCGGGACGCCGCGCTCGGGGCTCGCGCGCCTGGCCCTGGCCACGGGTGCCCCGGTGGTGCCGGTGGCTGCATGGGGCTCCAAGCGGGCCGAGGCCTACGGCCGGCGCTGGTGGTGGCACTGGCCACGGGTGACGGTGTTCTGGGGCGAGCCGATGCACTTCGACCGCGAGGAGGACCCGAGCGAGGAGCGGGTCGCCGAGGTGCGCGACGCGGTCTGGGCCGAGGTCGGTCGCTGCTTCGAGCGCGCCAAGGCCATCGCCCACACGCCGGGTGGCCGGCCCAGGGATGCCGAGCCGGGGATGGACGCATGAGCGCTGCCGACACCCCCCGACCCCGGCTCGCCGCCGCCGAACGACGCGCGACCATCCTGCGTGCCGCGACCACGTGCTTCGCCGAGCGCGGGTTCGCCGGCACCACCACCGCCAGCGTGGCGGCGCGGGCCGGCGTGAACGAGGCCTTGGTCTTCCGCCACTACGGCAGCAAGCAGGAGCTGTACCTGGCGACGGTGGATGCGGCGTGGCTGCAGCTGCAGGCGCGGTGCGACGAGCTGTTCGGCGAGGAGCCGGAATCGCGACACTGGCGGCTGCCCGGCCGGGCCTTCCTGGAGCTGGTGCGCGACGAGCCCGACGTCGCGCGCATGTGGATGCGTGGCCTCGTCGAGACGACCGGCATCGAGGCGATCGACGGGCACGTGGCGGACCGCATGGGCGAGGTGCACCGCTACGTCGCGGCGCTCGTCGCACGCAGCGCCGACGCGGGCGGCCTCACCCCGGGCCGCTCGCCCGAGACCGAGGCGTGGACCATCGTCGCCCTCGGCCTGCTCGGCGCATCACTCGGCACGCGGGGGCTTGTCGCCGACGACGCCTTCGACGAGGTGCTGTCGACGCACCGCGAGTGGATCACGGGCGACCCGGCGTGACGGGTCAGCGCAGCAGCAACGAGGAGCGGGCGCCCGCCATCGCCACCATGACACCGAACCGGCTCAGAACGACCAGCTGCCGTACCAGGCGCGCTCGCCGACCTCGCGCTCGTAGGTCTTCCGCTCCTCGCCCTTGAGGCGACCGTTGCCGTCCGAGTCGTAGGAGGCGACGGCATCGTGCAGCTCGGGCCGGGTCACCTTCCCGTCGCCGTTCACGTTGGCCTTGTTCGTGAGCCGGTCGATCGTGTGGTACGTGTAGGTGTAGGTCGTGCTGTCGGTGTCGCCGTCGCCGTCCCAGTCGTGGTCGTGCTGCTGGCGCTCGACGCGGACGTTCTCCGGGGTGCGCCAGCCCGGGTCGAGGTCGAGCACGTCGTCGAAGTCCCGGTTGTAGCTCGAGAAGATGTCGTTCGCCTGGGTATCGACGCCGATCCCGTAGGAGTGGCCGAACGCGATGCCGGCTGCGCCGGCGCCGATCGCCGCACCGATGCCCGCACCGATCAGGCCCGCCCCGAGGGCGGCGTTGCCGCGGGACACGGCGTACATGCCACCGCCGACCCCGAGCACGCCTCCCGTGAGGCCGGCACCCCAGAGCACGCCGCGGGCCTTGCCGTCGGCGCTCGATCCCGTCGGGTTGCGGTCACCGATGCCGCTCGTGATGCTCGCGAGGCCGAAGCCGCTCGCGATGCCGACCGCTACGCCGGCGCCCACGCCGATGGCCACTGGTGGAATCGTCATCGTGCCTGCCCCCGATTCGCAGTGCCGCTCGCCCCCGCGGTCGGTCACTGCCCGAGCATCGGTTCGCGAGCGATCGCGGTTGCAGTCAGAAGAGCTCGCCGGTGCGCACCACGTCGTAGCCGGCGGCGCCCAGGTGTGCCCGCCCGCGCGGCGTGATGATGCGGCCGCGCGGGGTGCGCTGGATGAAGCCACGTTGGAGCAGGTACGGCTCGTAGACGTCCTCGATCGTGTGCGACTCCTCGCCGACCGCGACCGACAGCGTCGACAGCCCGACGGGGCCGCCCTCGAACTTCTCGAGGATCGTCTCGAGCACCATTCGGTCGATGCGGTCGAGCCCCTCGGCGTCGATGTCGACGAGGTCGAGGGCCTCGCGTGCGACGTCGAGCGAGAGCACCCCTGCGTGGCGTACCTGCGCGACGTCACGCACGCGACGCAGCAGGCGGTTGGCGATGCGTGGCGTGCCGCGCGAGCGCATCGCGATCTCCACCGCGGCCTCGGCGTCGAGGTCCAGTTCGAGCAGGCGCGCGGAGCGCAGCACCACCTCGGTGAGGTCGGCGCGATCGTAGTACTCGAGGCGTTGCGTGATACCGAACCGGTCGCGCAGCGGGGTGGTCAGCAGGCCGCTACGAGTCGTCGCGCCGACGAGCGTGAACGGCTCCAGGTCGAGGCGCAGCGTGCGGGCCGCCGGCCCCTGCCCGAGCACGATGTCGATCTGGAAGTCCTCCATCGCCGTGTACAGCACCTCCTCGATCGGGGTGCTCAGGCGGTGGATCTCGTCGATGAACAACACGTCGCGTGGTCCGAGCGAGGTGAGGATCGCCGCGACGTCCGCCTTCTTCTCCAGCGCGGGGCCGCTCGTGGCGTGCATCGTGGAGCCCAGCTCGTTGGCGACGACGCTGGCGAGCGTGGTGTTGTGGCAGACGATGCCGTTGCCGATGAAGGTGTGCCCGTCCGGGACGCTGACGTCGACCGTGTGTGCGTACCCGGGCTCGATCGACGCAACGGGCTCCCACGCGAGCTCGACCATCTCGTCGCGCCGCAGCTTGGAGCGCGTGCTGCGCACCGCGAGCGCGCGGTGGTCGTGCAGGTTCTCGCGCACGAGGGCGCGGCCACGCTCGCTCGGCTCGACCTCGGCCACGGTCACCGAGGCCGTGACGGACTCGATCTGGATGCGGCCGGTGTTCTGCACCCGCACCGGGGTGACCTCGTCCGACCAGGAGCCACCGCGACGGTAGCCGGCGTCGTCGTCGGCCCCCATCGCGACGAGCACGCCGGCAGTGGTGAGCCCGAACCCGATGCCGTCGGAGCGGCCGTCGCGCGTCGCCGCCAGCTCGCGCCGCTCGTTCGTGCCGCGCACGGCACGCTCCATGCCGCGCGTGCGCGCAGCGGCATCGGCCGGCTCACTGTCGTGCTGGTGCTGGTGGGTCGCGGCGCCGCCGTCGTCGTCGATGTCGAACGCGGTGCCGGGCTCGAAGGTGTCGTAACCCGCCGGCTCGGCGCTCGCGCGCAGCGCCCAGCCCCGGTCACTCGGCGTGATCGACGACTCGATGCCGAAGTTGGCGAGCATCAACTGCAGGTGCGCCACCACCGTGCGCTGCGCGTGCGCGGCGACGGGCGCGTGCTCCACGCCCCAGAACAGGCCGCGCAGGAACTCGGCGACGAGCGTGCGCGGCGCCGGGTAGATGCAGGCCGGGATGGTCGCGAAGCCGTCGCGGCCCAGCCCCAGCCCCTCGAGGAAGCGCGCGATGCGCGGGCTCCGCGCACCCCAGCGCTCGCCGAACGGGCCCGACCCGAACGACTCGAGGTCGAGGCAGAGCGTCAGGTGTGCGAGACGGCGCACCTCAGCCGCACGGGCGGGGTCGCGCGTGACGAAGACGATGCCGTCGCCACCGGGTGACAGCTTGCCGCCGTCGAGCAGCAGGCCGAGCAGGCGCGCGAGCTCCGGCTCCAGCTGCAGGGGCGCACGCGCCGGGTCGGCGAGGCTCGGGATGCCGACGCCCTCCACGTGCAGCCGCGTGCTGGAACCGAACACCTGCGCGCCAAGCCGCACCGCGACCTCGTCGCCGCTGCGCAGCTCGCCCAGGCGACGGAACTGCAGGCGGCCGTTGCTGCCCCGCACCAGCAGCGGGTGGTTCGGCGTGCCCTCGACGCGGTAGCCGCTCCGGGTGGTGACCCGGACCGTGTCACCCACGCCGTTGTCGTAGAAGTAGTCGGCCGTGCGCACGCCGTACAGCGTCGCCAGCGGGCGCGTGATGGGCTGCCAGC
>JAOPYS010000022.1 GCA_025964465.1 Thermoleophilia bacterium | reverse complement strand
GCCCGTGCCCGTCGCGCCACCGGTCGTGCCGAGCCCGCCGGCCGGAGCGGTCGGGTCGGTGATCGCACCCGTGCCCGCAGCGCCGGCGCCGGTCGCGTCCGCGCCGGTCGCAGCGCCAGCGCACGGATCGGTCGCCGCGGCGCCCGTTGCGCCGGGAGTGGCAGCAGCACCCGTGCCCGCGGCCGTGGCCGCAGGGTCACCCGCCGTCGCCGCCGTGGCGCCGCCGGTGCCGAGCGGATCGGTTGCCCCCGGCGCCGGCGCCGTGCCGGTCGCCAGCGGATCGGCGTCCGCCGCCACGATCGTCGTGTCGCTGACGCGACCGGGGTCGTACGAGCCCTCGCCGGCTGCGAGCACCCGGTCCGAGCCGTCCCATCCGTCCGCTGCGCTCGCCACCGGCGCCGTGCCGCCCGCCGCTGCCGCCGGGTCGGTCGCACCCGCGGCCGCACCCGGATCGGTGGCGCCCGGCGTCACTGCACCCGTCGCCGGGTCGGTCGCGGCCGGTGCACCGGTCGCAGGATCCGTGGCGCCCGTGCCGCCCGCCGCGGCGCCCGCATTCGCTCCGGGCAGCGTCGACCCGGTGGCGCAGTCGGGGCTGAGGCCCGTCGCCGCCGGATCGGTGGCGGTCGTCGCGGTCGCGTCCGTCACCGCCGCATCGTCCTTCGCCAGCATGCCCTGGAGGGGGCCCAGAGGCAGGTTCGGCGGCTTGCCGAACATCGTCAACACGACGGCGGCGACCACGAGGACGCCGACGATTCCGAGGAGTACCTGCAGCTGCTTGGACATCGATCCCCTCCTGCCCACGCCCGAGGGCGCTGGAAACACGGTCGAGGATGTGACGCTTCGATGGCGCCGGCGGTTCCCGGTCGATCAGAACCCGTGGATCTTGTTCTGCACGAAGAAGTCCTGCCCCGGCAGCCCGTAGAAGCCGTCGAACGGCTGGATGTTGGCCACCACGTTGGTGCCGTCCGGCACCTTCAGCTTGAGCGCCGTGTTGATGATGAAGTTGCTGCCCTCGTGGTGGTCCTTGCGCGCCGGCAGCGGCCCGCCGTGCTGCATCACCTGCAGCATGCCGAGCGCGATCGTCATCACCCGGTTGTCGGGCGCGAAGTTCTGCACCCCGTACTTCTTGGGGTCGCCGCCCGCCACCGCCAGGCGGGTCTTGTTGTTGGCGAACGCCGCCGTGAGCGGCCCGCTCTTGGCCATCAGCCCGATCGTCGACTTGAGGCTGCGGTCCATCGATCCGATCGCCGTGTCGATCAGCCCGAACTCGTCGACGACCGCCTGCGTCGACTTCACCGAACCGGTGACGCTCGTGCGCAGCGATCCCATGCTCGCGCCGGTCTCGCCGAGCTGGTCGTCGACGTTGCCGAGGCGCATCTTGGAGTTCTTCACCGACGCGCCCACCGTGCCGAGCTGCTCGTTGAGCTTCACCGTCTTGGCCGCCATGCCACCCGTCGCCTGCGAGATCGCGCCCATGTTCTGCTGCACCTGGATGAGCGAGCTCGAGTGCTTGTCGATCGAGGCCAGGTTGTCGTTGGAGCCTTGCATCAGGCCGGTCAGCTCGTACGTCGTCTCGGCCACCTGCTTCATGAGCGTCAGCGGGTTCGAGCTTCCGCCGTTGCCCGCCAGCGCCGTCGGCGCCGCCACCACGAGCAGCAGCACCGCCATGAGGATGAGCGGGGCCACGGGCTGGCGACGCGGCGCCTCGCCCCACAGGGGCGTGCCCGGGGCGTGCCCGGCGCGGGGGAGCAGGTCGCTCGCGAAGCTGGTGGCTGCGGTCATGTGCGTGGGGTCCGGTCTCGAGTGCGGTCAGGAATCGGCGGCGGTGCGGCGGGGATCAGGGCCCGGTGTAGACGGGCCAGACGAATCGCTGGAACACGTTGAGCGGTGCGACCTCGGCCTTGATGCCGGGGATGGGCGGCAGG
This sequence comes from Thermoleophilia bacterium, assembly GCA_025964465.1. Lineage (GTDB taxonomy): Bacteria > Actinomycetota > Thermoleophilia > Gaiellales > SKUG01 > JAGQUL01. The sequence continues at coordinate 838 of JAOPYS010000022.1, read as the reverse complement.
GTCTCCTTGGGCATCGTCGCGCGCATCATCAGCCCGCCGCCCGTCGGTGGTGCGGTGATGTAGTTGAGCTGGCGCACGACGTAGGCGAGGCTCGAGTTCATCCCGTCGATGCCACTGACCATCCGCTTGGTGCCGAGCAGCATCGAGTGCTGCGTCTCGACCAGCGGCCCGATGCCGGTGTTGAGCTCGGAGATCGTGCCGGCGAGCTTGTCCGTGCCCGCCGCGGTGTGCTGCAGCGACGTGCGCATCGATGTCGTCGATGTGGCGATCGAGCCGATCTTCCCGTTCAGCCCCTTCGTGGTGGCTGCCATGCCGGCGATGCTCTTCGAGGAGACCTTCACCTGCGTGCTCGTCTCGGACACCGTGCCGACGATGGCCGTCAGGTGCTTGCGCGTCCCCGGCAGCGAATCCATCGTCTTGTTGAGCACCACGATGCCGACGTTGGCCGTCGCCATCTGCGTGTTCATCTCCTTGATGTCGCGGTCCATGCCCTCCATGGTGGAGAGCAACGACTGCGCCCCCACGAGGATCACCACGACGCACGCGAGCAGGATGGCGGAGGCCGTGGCGCGCGCACCCAGGCGCAGCGCGAGGGCGTCGGAGCGCGCGGCCAGCTCCTCGAACGTGAACGAGCGCACCGTCCGGGCGGGGAGCGGGCCGCCGGTGGTGACTGCGGCTGCGCCGCCTCCGGTCACGGATGCACGAGGGGGGTTCAGCACGGTGTCACTCCGTCCGCCTGGTAGCCCCACGCCCCGGGCGGGACGACGGTCGCGTAGACCGTGGCCGAGCCGTTGGGGATCGGGCCGACGCTGACCTTCAGCTGCAGGTTGTTGGTGAT
>JAOPYS010000448.1 GCA_025964465.1 Thermoleophilia bacterium | reverse complement strand
GTGGCTCCGGGACGGGCCGCTGTACAGGACGGGACGTATCACATGTCAGCTGCCGTGACTTCGAGCACGGCTGCAGGGAAGACCCCTGCGGCCCCCACCCCCACGACCGCCAAGAAGGTCGTCGATCCTGCCGCGACGCCCGCCGGCGACGCGACCGCCTCCGCCACCGAGCCCCGCACCGCACCCGGCGCCAACACCGGCGCCGCCACGGGTTCGACGCAGGCCCAGACCGGCGTCGCCGCCACGGGCGACATGGCCGGCATGAACATGAAGACCATGAATTCCAAGGGCGTGCAGGTCGGCAAGCCGATGGACCTGCCGCAGACCCCGCCCAAGGGCGATCCGCGCTTCCAGGACGGCAGCACCGGCCCGACCGTGCCCAAGGGCGAGGCCAAGACGCTGACCATCCCCGACGGCAACGGCTTCGGCGGAGCGAAGGGCCGCCAGCAGAACGCCGACGACAAGAGCAAGAACAACTACTCCGTCACCGACGCCAACTTCTCCAACAAGCTCGGCGTGCTTGCCACCGATCCCGACACCGGCAAGCCGATGACCTACGACCAGGACATCCAGACCTACAACGCCGCCGGCTACATCCACACCTTCGCCCCGAAGACGTGGTCCGAGCTCGTCAAGGCGCAGGACGCAGACACCGGCAAGGCCGGCGGCGCGACCATCCTCGAGGGCTCCGCGTACCTCATGGGCCTGACCAAGAAGCGCCCCGACTGGCTCGACGCCGCCGGCATCACCGGCGCGGACATCCCCGCCAAGATCCCCGGAACCAACCGCGACGCCAAGGAGTACGTGGGCTCGCTGCAGGACGCGACCGGCCAGGACTGGGCGCGCCCGCACCACGCCGAGTCGGCGTGGGACATGTACCAGAGCCTCACCAACATCGGCGTCGACGGCGAGAAGGCCCTGCGCCTGGCCGGCGACGACGGCGTGTCGGGCTCCGGCCGCCTCAACGGCGTCAACACGCAGGACGGCAACAACGGCTTCAACGCCGGCGAGGTCGAGGTCTTCAAGGAGGGCGCCCGCCTCGAGCAGGAGACCGGCCTGCCCGTGATCGAGGCCATGATGACCGGCCACGACCACGTCGGCCTGGACGCCTCGGCGCTCACCGACCCGGCCGCCAACAAGATCATCGGCTATCCCTCGAACGACCGCACGGTCACCACCGCGCGGGCCGAGGCCCTCAAGGACGCGCTGCTCGCTGGCCGCCTCGACGAGAACAACAACACGAACAACGACAACAACACCAACAACGACGACAACGCGAACAACGACAACGGCGACAACGGCAACGACAACGGTGGGACGAAGCAGCAGCTGCAGGCGCTCGCCTACCAGGCGCCCGCCTACGTCGTGCCGGCGAACCAGCTCGACGGCTCGGGCGCGGTGCACGCCCAGCTGCCCCAGCTGCACGACACGCGCTTCGTCGACGGCTCGGTCGGCCCGATGGTGCCCAAGGGCAAGGCCAAGACCATCACCATCCCCGACGGCCTCGGCTTCGGCGGCCTGCCCGGTCGCAAGCAGAACGACGGCGACAAGGCCCAGAACAACTACTCCGTCACCGATGCCAACTTCAACAACGAGTGGGGCATCCTCGGCGGCGCCGACGGCAAGCCGCTCAACTACGTGCAGCAGATCCAGGTGTACGGCGCCGCCGGCTACCTCGAGCAGTTCGCGCCCGACGTCTACGCCAAGCTGATCGAGATCCAGAACGCGGGCGGCCCCACCATCCTCGAGATGGCCGGGCGCATCATGGGCCTGTTCGACGGTGACGACGCGACCGCCGCACTCGGCGCCGACCGCGTCGCCGCGATCGACGCGGCCATGGCGCAGGCCGGCCTCGGCGAGATCGGCGTCGACCCGAAGGTGCCGGTCAACATCCCGGGCACCAACATGGACGCGAAGACCTACATCTCGAGCCCGAAGGACATCACCGGGCAGGACTGGGCACGTCCGCACCACGCGGCGTCCTCCATGCAGGTGCTCAAGAGCCTGCTCGCCGCCGGCGTGCCGCAGGACATCGCGTTCGTCCTCTCGGGCGACGACGCGGTGTCGGGTGCCGGTCGCCTCAACGGCGTCAACAACCAGGACGGCGACGACTCCTTCAACGCGGACGAGGCGGCGGTCTGGCGCTACGCGGCCGAGTACCAGAACCAGTCGGGCATCCCGGTCGTCCAGCTGATGATGGCGGGCCACCACCAGCTGATGCTCGACCCGAGCGCGCTGACCAACCCGAACATCAACAAGCTGATCGGCCTGGACCCGACGGACAAGTCGGCGTCGCCGGAGCGTGCCGCGGCGATCGCCGCCGCGCTGCTCTCCAACGACAAGGGCATCGACATCGGCAACGTCGCCGACAACACGAAGGTCAAGGAGCAGCGCCTCATCAGCGCCGAGCGCGGCGCCGCCACGGCTCCGCTCGCGGTGAGCGCCGCAGCGACCGGCGCGTCGATGGTGGGCATGGCCGGCATGCCAGGCATGGCCGCCCCGGCGGCAGCCCGCGTCGCGGCTCCCGCCGCCGTCGCGCCGACGCGCGTCGCGGTCGCTCCGACCGCGGCCGCCCCGGTCGCGGCCACGCACACCAGCTGATCGGTCAGGGTGCCGTCACTTCGAAGGTGATCGGAGCGACGTAGCGGCCGGGACGTTGGGTCGCGGCGGCGTGCAGCCCGAACCGCATGGTCGCCGTGGCTGCGTTGTCGAAGGCCGGCGCCGTGGCGACGAGGTCTCCAGCGGCTGGTACGTCGTTCCACCATGCCCCGTTCGACGCGACGCACGACGCATTGGGAGTCCAGGTCGCGGCCGCACCGCCGCCGACGGCCCGCAGGCACGCGCCGAACGAGCTGGCCGCCGAGGACCAGTCGGCCGAGCCGGTCGCCCAGTCCGCAACGGGCGTGGCCCCCAGCATGAGCAGGTCCGCAGTGGCCCCGGCCGTGCCACCGGCGAGCAGCAGCCGGCCGTCACCGAGCACGAGCGTGCCGTTCTCGTGCAGGTCGCCGGGCACCGCGGGATCGAACAGCCCGTCGCCGGAGAAGGTCGTGTCGAGCGCACCCGTCGACGTGAGGCGCGCCACGGTCGAGCCGCCGTAGTCGCCGGTGACGACCACACCGTCGCCCACCGGCTGGATGTCGCGAGCGCCGTTGCTCGTCGGCAGGATCACCGTGCCGTCGCCATCGAAGGTGGTGTCGGGCACTCCCGACGTGGAGAAGCGCTGGACCATCGCTCCCGCCTCGCTCTGTCCGCCCAGGTAGAGCACGTTGCCGTCCAGGACCTGCGCCTCGATCAGCCGCGTGTTGGTGACGCCGGTTGGCTCGGTCGTGAGCCGCCCACCGGTGCCGAAGGTCGTGTCGAGCTGGCCGGCGGAGGTGAACTTCAGCACCGTCGCATCGGCGGTCGACGTCCCGCAGTCGCACTGCGCCGCGAGGTACACCTCGCCCGACGGTGCGACTGCCATCCCGTCGCAGATCATCGTCTGCGGGGCCACGGACGGAGATGCCGCGCCGCCCGAACCCCACGTCGCGTCGAGCACGCCCGCCGCCGAGAAGCGGGCGACGCCGCACCGGCCGGTGCCGAACGCCCACGTCGTGCCGCCGGCGTAGATGCGCCCGCTGCCGTCCACGGCCACCCGCTTCGGCGAGATCGTGTTCGGCATCGTCACGGCACCGAAGGCGCCGTCGAGCGTTCCGTTGGCCAGGATGTGGCGCAGGTGGTTGGCGTTCGTGACGAACAGGGCCGAGCCGTCGGGGAGTGGCACGAGGTCGCGGACCTCGTCGTCGACGCCGGGAGTCGGGTCGAGGGTCCGGACGCCGCCGGGCCCGAACGTCGTGTCGGGGGTCCCGTCGGCGTTGATGCGCACGAACAGCGAATCGTCGCGGGCGCCGTTGCGCCAGCTCCCGGCCGCCAGCACGTCACCGTCGACGAACTCGACGGCCGCCCAGAAGTGGTCGAGCCCCCCGGAGGGGTCGTAGCTGCGCACGCCACCGGCTCCGAAGGTCGTGTCGAGCGTGCCGTCGAAGGGCCGGTACATGGCGGGTCCACGGCGATCGGACTGGGCGATGCGCAGGGACGGCGTCGAGTTGGACGAACCGAAGGTCACGGTGCAGTCGGCGGACGTGACGGCGTCGGTCCCGGGCAGGACGGTCCCGAACCCGCGGGCGGACGCGGATGCGCAACCGGCGAGGTCCAGGTACGTCGCCGAGGGAACGTCCATGGAGACGACCACGGCCGAGCTCGCGCTCGAGGCCGTCCCGGCCGTCGCGGCAGCCACGGCCCCGACAACGGCGAGCACCAGCACGACCCGCAACCAGGCGAGCCGCCTGCCGCCATCTCGCGTGTGCGTGCGCATGGGGGAGACATCGGTCGCCGAGGGGGCAACCTTGATCGGGTCGGCCCGCGTGACGGAGGTCCCTGCCCGGACCGCCGGACCCGGCGCGATACGATCCTCCCATGACGAGCACGACCTTCTCCCTCCGTGACCTCGGGATCTCGCCGGGCCAGTCGCGCCATGACGAGATGGACGTCGCGTTGCCGCCGTACGTCCAGGGTGCCATCGAGTTCGGTGACGACACGGGTGGTGGAAAGGCGCCGAAGTCGCAGCAGCCGGGCCCGCCGCCCGGCATCGCATACGGGGTGGCGGGCGATACCGTCGCCGTCCAGCTCGACACCACCGCCATGACCGAGGGCACCAGCTTCCGCCTGCGCTTCGAGGCCGACTACAGCGGGCCGTGCGCGCGCTGCCTCGAGCCGGCGACGCTCCACATCGACGTCGACGCGCACGAGGTGCACGACCACGACGCGCCGGTGGAGGACGAGGACCTGCGCAGCGAGCACGTCGACGAGCAGGCGCTGCTGCTCGACATCTCGGCGTGGGCACAGGAGGCGGTCGGCCTGCGCTTCCCCACGCGCGTGCTGTGCCGACCCGACTGTCGGGGGCTCTGCCCCGTCTGCGGAGTCGACCTCAACGAGCACCCCGACCACGCGCACGAGCAGCCGGTCGACACGCGCTGGGACGCGCTCAAGGGGCTGCAGCTCCCGGAGGAGTGAGGCGTGGGTCACCCGGTCTCGTCTATACTCCCCACGCTCGCCCCCGTCGGCGAACGATCACGCCCAATTTTCAGGAGCAGCCCCGACATGGCCGTCCCCAAGCGCAAGACCTCCAAGAGCCGCCGCGACCGTCGTCGCACGGCCAAGACGCGCCTCTGCATCACGGCGGCCGCCGCCTGCCCGCAGTGCCAGGCGCCCAAGCGCCCGCACCACGCGTGCGGCAACTGCGGCACCTACCGCGGTCGCCAGGTCATCGCCTTCTAGGCTCGATCGACCAGCGAGTTGTTGTTCGTGGTGCGGAGACGTACCGCCACAGGGCCGTCGACCTCGTGCAGGTCGGCGGCCTTGTCACGTGCTGGCGGCCACAGGCCGCGTTCAGGTCGGCGAGCGGGCGATGATCCAGTGTGACGCGTGGCTCTCCACGACCTCCTCGGCGGCCGAGACGCGATGCGCCGGGCCGTAGGCGAACCACGCGAGGTTGGACCGTGCGTGCTCGTACTCGAGCGGCGTGAGGCGCATGATCGCCCCGCACGTGCCCGCGCACTCGCAGTCGTAGGAGGCGGGGCCGTACCCGTCGGCATCGAGCCCCTCGCCGCCTGCAGTGCCGACCGCCCCGACCGTGTAGTTGACCTGCTCGAACGTCCGCTCGTTGTTCGCGATCCGTCGTCGGTGCTCTGCATCCATCGTTGGTCCGGCCCTTCTCGGAGGAGGTTCCGACACGCGCACTCGATTTGAAAAACATACTAGATCGTCGGCCGATCGGCACATCCGGGGGCTGCAATCAGTGTGGACGCAAAAAAGAAGGTCGTATAGTGGTACAAACGGCCGTCGGCTGGCCGCGCCCGGCCGGCATCCTCGAGATGGATCGAGGATCGTACTTGTTGTGCGTCATTGTGCACCCTGTGTGCGGCTTCGACCGCCGCGCTCTCGGGTTGAGTGTCAACCGGCCACCCGCGCCCTGCGGGCCGCAGTCCCACGACAGAGGTTGACATGGAACGGATCGACGATGGGGACGTGGACGCCACGAAATTCCGCGCCGCGACGCTCGCCTACGACCGGGCGACCGCTCGCTACGAGCAGCTCATGCGCCACCGGCTCATGAACCCGCTCACGGTGATCGCGGGCATGGCGGACACGTTGTGCCGGTACGACGACCTGCACCCCACGCGGGTGCGGCAGCTGCACGAGGCGATCCTCGACCAGGCCCGCGTCCTCGTCCTCGTGTCGACGGAGCCGCGTGCGTCCAACCAGCTCGAGGCGTGCGTCGATCCGTGGCCGTGCCACACCCCGCGCACGCCGGCCGCCCGCCTCGCGTCGGGGGTCCGATGATGGCCGCCGGCGCCCCCGGATCCAACGAGGTCGCTGACCTGCACCGACGGCTGCACGACGGCGTGCTGCAGCTGCTGGAGTTCATGTCCAGCGGCGGCCTGGGCACCATCGACGTCGTGTCGGACTACCGGCGCCTCGCGTCCAGCGCGGCGGCCGACCTGCGCGCCGTCATCGAGCAGCCGCTCGAGGTGCTGGACGACCGGTTCCCGGATGCGATGCGCGACGTCGTCGCGGGCGTCGCCACCCGCGGTCGGGAGATGGAGTTGCGGGTCGAGCTGTGCGACCGCTGCTCCGACGTCGTCGTGGCCGACGTGCAGCCGCTCCTGCTGGCGACCGGCGAGGCCGTGCTGAACGCGGTGCGTCACTCCGGCGGTCGGCGCGTGCTCGTCTCGTGCACGCGCTCCGTCGGCCACCTGACCGTCGACGTGCTCGACGACGGGGCCGGGCTCCCCCGTGACTACCGCGCCGGCTTCGGTGTGCAGAGCAGCATCATCGGTCGCATCTCCGAGGCCGGCGGCCGCGTCCGCATCGGCAACGGCGACGCCAGCGGGGCGCACGTCCGGCTCGAGCTGCCCGTCGCCCCCCACCCGATCGCCGAGGTGCGACGATGATCCGCTGCATGGTGGTCGAGGACTTCCCGATCTTCCGCGACGCCATCTCCCGGGCCCTGCAGCACGACCAGCGGATCGAGCTGCTCGGCGCGCACGCCACGGCGCGTGAACTGCTCGACGCGATCGTGATGGACCGCGTCGAGGCGCTGCTCCTGGACCTGCACCTGCCCGACATGGAAGGGATCACGCTGATCCAGCGCGTGCGCCAGGCGAGCCCGGCCACGCGGATCGTGGTGTTCACGGCGAGCGAGCAACCGCGCCAAGTCCGGGCCGCCCTCGCGGCCGGCGCCAACGGGTACGTGGTGAAGCGACAGGACTCCGAGCAGGTCATCGAGGCGTTGGTCGCGGTGTGCGCCGGCGGCACCGTGCTCGCACCGCAGGTCGCCGCGTCCCTGCTGTCGATGCGCATGGGCGGCACCGCGGGCGAGGTCGGCAACGGCGTGGACGACCTGCGCGCGTCCGACCTCCAGATCCTCCGTCGGCTCACCGAGGGCGAGACGGACGCGCAGATCGCCGACGCCCTCTACGTGTCCACCCGCACCGTGCAGAACCACCTGTCCCGCATCCGGTTCGTCGCGGGCGTGGCTCGCCGTCCCGAGCTGGCGCGGTGGGCGATCGACCACGCGCTGATCTGAGCCAGCCGCCCCTGGCCTGCCCGGTTCGGCACGCCGACCGTGCCGCCTGCGGAAGGCCGGGTGCGACTGACCGCACACCCTGCACCTTCCGACCTCGCGCCGCCGCGCGGCGTCCCCGCCACCGAGCAGGGTGAGTGTGGGCCGATCGAGCGGGAGCACACCATGCACGTCGAGGGATCACGGTGAGCGCGCACGACGACCGCCACCTCGCGCGCACGGCCGCCAACACCGCGCGCTTCCGCCGCGTCAACGATGACATCGCGTCCAAGGCGTACGGGCCCCGCGAGGCCTCGGTGCTCCGGCTCGGGTTCATCTGCGAGTGCTCGATCTCCGAGTGCACCGACGAGGTGCTCCTGACCCTCGGCGAGTACCAGCGGCTGCGGGCCAACGGCAACCACTTCATCGTCTGCCCGGATCACATCATGCCGATGGGCGACCGCGTGGTCGACCGGCACCCGCGGTACTGGATCATCGAGAAGTTCGACCACGCACGCCGATTCGCGGAAGCCGAGACCGCACACCCGACGGGCGAGCGCGGCCAGTTCGAGACGGTCGGCCTCGTGCGCGCGGTCCAGGCGGCGCGGTGGCAGGAGAGCGAGTACGTCCACGCGACCGACCACTACGTACTGCTCATGCGGCATCGCCTCGCGAACCCGCTGACATCGATCAGCGGTCTCGTGCAGACGCTCGTGGACCTGCCCGACCTGGATCGCGACGCGCGCATCCGGATCCTGCAGACCATCGAGCAGCAGTGCCACGAGCTGCTGAACGTCAACCTCGATCCACGTCGCACCGGCGACGAGGAGCACGAGCTCGAGGCCGAACCGTTCCGACGCGCGACCTGGTCGCTCTGACCGGCGCGGGTGCGCGATCGCGCATCGGCGAGTGCCGGTCGGTGCAGCCCGGGTGCAGGTTGCCGCCGGGGTTGGTGGACCTTCTCGCCGGTCGCGTGGACCCTTCGACGCAGGCGGCAGAAGCTCTCCAGCGGGTCGGCGAACGTCGGCAACCGTCAAGCAAATCTGCCCCCCGGGGCGAAGGGAACACAAGATCATGGCTAAGCGACAAATGAAGATGCGCATGCTGGTGGCGACGATGTCCGTCGCCGGCGTGGCGGCCTTCGCCCCGGCGGACGGGATGGCGGCGTCAGCCGCGACCGGCAACTCAGGCGACACGGCGGCCACGTCCCAGACGACGTCGGGCGATGCGACCAGCATCGGTTCGGGTCAGGGTGGCGGCTCGGGCGGCTCCCAGGCGCAGGGTGAGGTCGAATCCGGTGACACGGGTTCGGTCGACATCTCGTCGGAGGTCGACAACGACGCGACGTCGGGGTCGACGGGATCGACGGGCTACGGCGGTGACGCCACCTCGGGCAACCACGCCAACACCGGCAGCGTCGTCATCTCCGGCGGTTCGGGGGGCACGGGTGGCAACACCACCAACGCGACCGCGGCAGCCATCGGCAACGGCGCGACCGCGGGCGTGAACGCCTCGACCGGGTCAGGTGCCAGCGGCTCCACGGGCAACACCGTCACGAGCGGGGCGATCACGATCGCGTCGACCACGACCGGCGGCAACTCCGGCGCGTCGGGAGCATCCGGCGCGGCGAACGCGAGCGGCGGCGACGCCACGGCCAGTGGCCACTCGGGCGACTCCACCGCGAGCGGCACCGTCGAATCGGGTGACGTCGTGTCCATCGACGCCGCAGGTGGCGGCGACGCCGACCGGCACGGTCACTCGTCGGGCGGGTCGGGCAGCTCTGCGGAGGGTGACGTCGAATCCGGCGACACGGGTGACGTCGAGATCGAAGCCGAGGTCGACAACGACGCGGAGAGCGGCCGCACCGGCCGCACCGGCGGCGGTGGGGACTCCGACAGCGAGAACGACGTCAACACGGGCAGCTTCGTCCTGAGCGGGCGCAGCGGTTCGACGGGCTACCTCGACACCAACGCCACGGCGCTGGCGATCGACACGCGCGGCGATGGCGACGACCCGATCGCGGCGGTGACGGCGGCGACCACGAGCGGTCCGTCCGGCGGCACCGGCAACACGGTCGGCAGCGGTGACATCCACCTGACCTCCGCCTCGACGGGCGGCGACTCCGGCGCGTCCGGCGCATCGGGAGCGGCGAACGCCGGGGGCGGCGACGCCACGGCGACCGGGTTCTCGGGCAACTCGACCGCCAACGGCACGGTCCTCTCGGGGGACGTCACCACCATCGGCGAGCCCTCGGACGGCGGCAACATGCTGCGTCCTGCTGCCAACGTGCAGGGCAACAAGGGTGGACAGCACGGCAACGACCACTCGCCCAGCGGCAGCAGTGCCGATGGCGACGTCGAGTCCGGTGACAGCGGGGACGTCGACATCGACTCCTCGGTGGACAACGACGCCGAGAGCGGTGACACGGGCAGTACCGGAAGCGGCGGCGACGCCGACTCCGACAACGACGTGAACACCGGCAACGTCGTCATCAGCGGGGGCAGTGGCAGCACGGGTGGCAACACCACCAACGCCACCTGCTACGCGATCGGCGAGGCGGCGGTGTGCGTCATCAACGCGACCACCACGTCGGGGCCGAGCGGCAACACCGGCAACAACGTCACGAGCGGTGCGATCGACCTGACCTCCACCACGACGGGCGGCAACTCCGGCCCGTCGGGTGCGTCGGGCCCGGCGAACGCCGGGACGATCACCCCGCCGCCGGTCGTGGTTCCGCCGGTCGTGGTCCCGCCCGTCCCGGGCCCGGCTGGTCCCGCTGGTCCCGCTGGCCCGGCTGGTCCGGCTGGTCCGGCTGGTCCGACCGCACCGGCGGGTCCCGCTGGTCCGGCTGGTGCAGCGGGTGCCGCTGGCAGCAACGGCGCCAACGGCACCAACGGAGCACCGGCTGGTGCCTCCGGTGCCGACAGCACGCCCGAGGGGTCGACCAACCCCCAGGACGCGCTGGGTGCTGCCAACGGTGCCGCGGAGGACGCGGCGCCGAATTCGGCGGCCGTGGCAGGAGCGGCCCAGGCCGCGACTGCGACGCACCTCGCCGCGGCCAGCGTGCAGCCGGTGGCTGCACTGGCCGGGGTGGCGTCGGCAGGCAAGCTCCCGTTCACGGGTGCCAACCTGCTCGACGCGCTGATGGCAGGGCTGTTCGCGATCGGTCTCGGAGCACTCAGCTTCGGGGCGGCGAGCAAGAAGCGCTGACCGCATGACGGCAGCGGGTGGCAGGGTCCAGACGTGACCCACCGACCACCCACGCTCGACCAGTGGGCCTCGATCCGGCAACGGATCGGGGCCCACGATCGTGCCGGGGTGCGCGTCGGCGGCTGCGCCATGGCGCAGCCCCGGTGCGCGATCGTGCAGGTCCGGTGCGAGGCTGCGCGCGCAGGCCCGCGTGGTCCCGCGCGACGTTCCTAGGCTGGCTCCATGTCTCGCTCCCGCGCCATCGCCCGCCTGTTCGCCACCCTCCTCGGATGCGGTGCCCTCGCGGCATCGGTCCCCGTGCCGGGGTCGGCGGAGGTCGTGGAGCCGCCACCGTCCCCGACCGTCTCGCTGGGCGCCGTGCAGGTCGCGGCGACGTACCCACGTGCCGCCGTCGGGCGCCTCCACGTGCCGGTGCACGCTCGCGAGGGCCACCCCGTGCTGCTGACCTTCGCCGCGGCGGGGGTGTCGGTGCGCCTGATCGGGTGCCGCGCGGTCGACGGCCTCGGGTGCACGATCGACCAGGCCGGCCTCGTCTCGGCCACGGGTGACGGCGACGAGGTGCTGGACGAGCCCATGGAGCTGGACGTCGAGGCGTCGGTCGTGCCGCAACGCGGGATCGCGCTCACGTCGGTCGAGGGGATCGGGTTCACGCCGGCAGCTCGCTCGCTGGCGGTCGGTGCGGGCGAGGCGGACGCGCCCGCTGACGGCCTCGCCGCGCACGCCGACGCGATCCTCCACATCGTGACCAACCCGGCCCTCGACGCGGAGATCGAGTTCGAGACGACCCTCCCCGCCGAGGGTGTGGTGGTCGAGCCCGGCGCGGTCGTGCCGTTCCGCGCGACCATGCGCCGCACCGGCAGCAAGGCGATCGAATCGGTCGTGACGCTCGACGTCGTGCCGGAGGTGGGCGATCCCCTCGACGCGGCGGGGCTCATCGCCAGCGTCCGCATGGCGCCGGGCGTGGCCACGACCACCGTGCAGATGTCGCTCGTCGTCCCGTCGGGCCCGGCGAGCGGCCCGCGCCGGTGGCGCCTGCGTGCGCGCTACGGCGTCGACGTGGGGCTCGGCGCCCTCCGGACCGTGGTCGTCCAGGCCCCGAAGCCGCCGGCGCCGCCTGCACCGACCCCGGAGCCTGCGCCTGCCCCGGCGCCGACCCCCGTCCCCGTCGACCGTGGTGGAGGGCCCGCGGGCACGGACGTGCCGCCCGCGCGTGCGACCGGCTCAGATGTCGCCATGACGCCGGATGCGCGGCCCGTCGCCGTGCCCGATGGGCAACCCGCCGGAGACCACTCGCCGCCGGCCGTCGCGATCCACCTGTTCTCGTCGACGCGCATCCATGCGAGTGACACGAGGCGCATCGCCGTGCCGCTCGGCATCACCTGCCCGCGCTCGGAGCGAGCGTGCCGGGTCGTGGTCGACGTCGCGTGGCGGTCCCCGGGGACGAAGCGTCGCGTGGTGGTGGCCCGGGCCGTGGTGCTGCTGCGCGGCGGCGCCACCACCCGCGCGACGATGCACCTCACGCCGGTGGGGCGCACGCTGCTCGCGCGCCACCGGCTGCTGCGCGCCGTCCTCTCCGTCGACGCCAACGACGCCGCGGGCAACCACTCGCGAGGCCATCAGGCGATCCAGCTGCGGCTCGACCGTGCTCCGGTCCGTGCGCCGGGGTGAGGGTGCAACCGAACGGGCGCCCGCCCCGATGACAGGGGGAGGGGTCGTGACCTTCGGGGGATCGTCACGGCAAGGGGAACACTGTCGGCGCACCACGCACGATTCGACTCGTGCGCGCCATTTCGGGGGATCACCATGGATGCAGGAGCACTTGGTCGAGTCGCGGCCGCACACGCCACGCTCGTCGACGCCGCGGCAGCGCACGTCGTCACGTCGAAGGCCCTCGACTCCGCGCTCGGGCGACTGCTCGAGCCGACCGTGCGGCCTGCCCTGAAGGAGGCGTTGCCCGCCTTCGTCGGGGAGCCGGTCCGACCCGGGTTCCTCGCCCGGATGCGGGGCGCCGCGTCCGCCCCGGCCGAGGCGAAGGCGGAGGCGCGAGCCGCGGCCGAGGCAGGCCCGACCGGGCTCGAGCTGCTGAGCGGTGACGTCGCCGGGTTGCCCGACGCCGTGCGGGGGCCGGCACTCGAGGCGTTGTCGGACCTGCGCGCTGCGACCTACGCGCACCGCAACACGCACGCCCCGCTGATCCAGGCGCGCAAGGCAGCGCTCGAGGCGATCGATGCGCTGCGACTGCCGGAGGCGGAGACCCGGGGCCTCAAGTCCCGGTTGTCCGACGTGCGCCCGGTCTCGACCACGTCCGGCGCGTTCGAACGCCCCAAGCCGTACTCCGACGGTCGGCAGGTCTGGCAGCAGGACCTGCGCACGGTGGTCGATGGCTGGAGCGCCGACATGCGCGCGCACCTCGGGGGCGCGTCGCCGCGTGTCAGCCTCCCGGAACCGCAGTGGTCGGAGGCGTACTCCAAGTACGGGAACCTGTACCACATGGAGAGCGGCGCTCCGTCGCTCGCCGAGACCCTCGGGATCGTGCGCACGGAGGTCGACGCCGACCTGGGGCGCCTGTCGGGCCTCGCCGACGGCTCCGCGCACGACCTCACCCGCATCGCCAACACACTGGCCGACGCGACCTCGGGCCCGGCGCGCGCGGCGAAGGCGTTCGATCAGGCCGCGGTGACCCGGTACCACGAGATCGCCGGTGCCGCCAAGGATGCCGGTGCCGCGGATCGCGGCAGCTTCGAGGGGCGGATGAGTTCCGTCATCGGGTAGCGCGTCGCTACCGACCGCGACCGGTCGGCCCGGTAGCATTTCAGGACCGTGCGCCGACTCCTCGACATCCTGCCCGATGAACTGCGCACGCAGGCGCTCACGCACCCTGC
>JAOPYS010000444.1 GCA_025964465.1 Thermoleophilia bacterium | reverse complement strand
CCGATCACGCCCTGGTAGAGGGCGCGCATGACGCTCTTGCCGCGCACGAAGAACGTGCCGATGACGCTCGCGATGACCGCGATGCCGCCGATGACGAGCGGCAGCAGGATGGCCCGCTGCAGGTCGTCGCCGGAGAAGCGGAACGTGGCGAGCACCATGACGGCGACGGCCGTCACGGCGTAGGTCTCGAACAGGTCCGCAGCCATGCCCGCGCAGTCGCCGACGTTGTCGCCGACGTTGTCGGCGATGACCGCCGGGTTGCGGGGGTCGTCCTCGGGGATGCCCGCCTCGATCTTGCCCACGAGGTCGGCGCCGACGTCGGCACCCTTCGTGAAGATCCCGCCGCCGAGGCGCGCGAAGATCGAGATCAGCGAGCCACCGAAGCCGAGGCCGATGAGCCCGTTCTTGAGCTCCTCGCTCTCGAGGCCCTTGTCCATCGGGCCGGTGAGGATGCCGTAGTAGCCGGCGACGCCGAGCAGCGCGAGGCCGACGACGAGCAGGCCGGTGACGGCACCACCGCGGAACGCGGTGCTCAGGCCCTTGGCCAGGCCGTGCTTGGCAGCCTCGGCCGTGCGGACGTTGACCCGCACGGAGACCGTCATGCCGATGAAGCCGGTGGCACCGGACAGGATCGCGCCGATCGCGAAGCCGAGGGCGGTGTACCAGTCGATGGCGAACCCGACGACTAGGCCGACGATGACGCCGACGATCGCGATGGTCGTGTACTGGCGGCGCAGGTAGGCGGACGCGCCCTCCTGGATGGCCGCGGCGATCTCGCGCATGCGCTCGTCGCCGGTCGGCAGCTTCATGAGGCTTGCGATCTGCACGATGCCGTACAGGACGCCGAAGGCGCCTGCCAGCAGTGCAAAGAGCACGCCGTGGTCGTAGAAGAACTCCACGTTGTCTCCTTGGAAGGGGGGCCGTCGGCCCCGTGGTGGTCGTGAACTCACCGCTTCCGGCGCTCCGGGGCGATACCCCAGCGCGGCCATGGCCGGCACGAGCCGCGGAGACTACCCCACGTGCCGGACGTCCTGCAGGAAGAGCCGCGGGGACCCATCGATCATTCGACGGATCCCCGCGCACTGCCCCGGAATTTCAGAGGTCGACGCTGCCCTGCTCGCCGAGCTCGCCGGCGTCGCCCTTGCCGACGGCGGCCTTGGCCAGGCCCACCAGCTTGTACACGGACGTCGGTGCGCCCTCCCAGTACTCCGCGTGGTCCACGTCGATCGCCAGCAGCAGGATCCGCGGGTCGCGCTCGTCCTCGAACCAGGCCGAGTACCACGGCGTCCACAGCTGCTCGACCTTCTCCTGGTCCTTCGTGATCCGCGCCCGCCCGTTCACCGCGACGTAGTTCTGCGCCTTCGTGTCGGCGTACGCCAGCATCACCTCGGGATTCGCCTCCAGCTCCGCCACCTTGTGCGAGTCGCTCGAGGTGAGGAACCACAGCGTGCCGTCGAACTCGAACTGCTGCGTGCTCATCGGGCGGCTGCGCAGCGAGCCATCGGCCGCACGGGTCGTGAGCATCGTCACGTCGATGCCCTCGATCAGCTCGCCGAGCTTCTCGAGGTCGCTCTTCTCCTTCGTCGCCATCCGTGCTTCCTCTCCGTCGGGATCGTTCCGAGGGAGGGGTGTCCGGTCCGCACTCCGTCAAACAGCGGCGAAGGAATGGTCACGCGCGCACACGTGGCCCGCCTACCGGGCCACGATTGCACCCCGGCCCGCGGCGGCGGTGCTACTCCGCTGCGACGGCGGCGGAGGACATCGTCTGGTCGACGACGCTGCGGTAGGCGTCGACGAGGGTGCCGCCGTCGGCGACGATCGCGCGCTGGCGGAGCGCACTGCACCCGAGGTGGAGCAGCTCCTGCGCCCGGTCGAGCCCGGCGTCGAGGTCGCGCCCGGCGGCCCGCCCCGCGGCGCGCGCGTCGGCGATCAGCCGGCCGATCGCCTCGTCGGCGCAGGTCACGCCCGTGCCGGTCAGGTCGGCGAACCGGGCGTCGGTGCCCCAGCGCGCCGCGCGCCAGCAGTTCTCGTCGATGAGGTGCGACGCGACCGGGGCCGGCAGCTCGCCGGCGTCGTCGAGCGCGCACAGGTGGGCGACGGTGCCGCTGGCCAGCGCCGTCAGCGCCAGCGTGTCGCGCACGTCGGGCTGCCCGTCGAACATCCGCAGCTCCACCGTGCCGTGCAGCACGTGCGGGCGCGTGCCCCACCACACCTGGCCGACCGTCTTGATCGAGCCGACGTCGCGCAGCCAGCGCAGGTGCCCGAGGTAGCCGTCGAGCGAGCCGAAGATCGGGGCGACGTTGCCGCGGATGAAGTTGCGGCTGAAGATCATGTGGCGCACCGACGCCAGCCCGGTGTCGCGACCGTCCAGGAAGGGCGAGGAGGCGCTCAGCGCCAGCAACATCGGCTGGATCGCGCGCAGCGCGTCCGCCACCCGCACCGCGCGGTCGCAGCCGGCGACGCCGACGTGCACGTGCAGGCCGAAGGTGTTGTTGCGGTGGGCGGCGTACTGCATCCGGTCCACGAGCTGGTTGTAGTAGGGCAGGTCGACCGTGGTCTGCTCGCGGTAGTCCGCCCACGGGTGCGTGGCGCTGGCGCCCAGCACGGTGTTGGCGGCCTGCGCCACGTCCATCACGCGGCGGCGGATGTCGGTGAGCTCCTCGGCGGCGCCGGCCCAGCTCTCGCATCGGCCCGTGCGGAACTCGATCTCGCTGGCGAGCAGCTCGCCCGCGACCGCGTTCTCGAGCCCGGCGTTGTCGGCCAGCACGCGCAGGTCCTCGTACCGGGAGACGAGGTCGAGCGAGCCCGGCGTGCAGATCGCGAACTCCTCCTCCACCCCGAGCGTGCCGTCGACCGACGCGTCGTAGCGGTCGCGCGCGCCGTCGAGCTGCTCGTCGAAGCTCGGCTCGGGCGGACCGTCGTGGTCGAGGGAGGTGGCGGGCGGCGGCGTCATGATCCGCTGATCATAGGGACGCCGCGTCCGGCAGGCGAGCGCCGATGCGCCGAAGTGCCCGGATCCTGCGCGACCGCGCTCGCGTGCGCGGGCGCGAGGCTCAGGCGGCGGCTGCGGCCGCCGGCTCGATCGCCGCGCCCGCGGGGAGCATCGTCGCGAGCCACAGCTGCTGGTCCTCGGGGCCGCGCGGTACGAGGGCGAGCCACGACCACCCCGCCGGAAGGTCGAGCGTGAAGGCACCGCCGCTCGTCGCCGGCTGGGCCACGGGCGGCGCCCACGTCCCGGCCTGGTCGGCGAGGTGCAGTGCCGGTGCGTCCCCGGCGACCCACGAGACCTGCACGGCGGCCTGCACGGGCGCGGAGACGCCCACCCAGACGCCGCCGGGCGCCGCGGCCGTCGCGACCCCGTTCCAGCCCGGGCCGGGCACCAGCGCAGCGGGTGCGGCGACCGCCACGGGG
>JAOPYS010000428.1 GCA_025964465.1 Thermoleophilia bacterium | reverse complement strand
GCGCACGCGCACGCCGAGCTGTGCCAGCAGCAGCTGTGCCACCGCGCCGCCCGCCACGCGCGCCGCCGTCTCACGCGCACTCGCGCGCTCCAGCACGGGCCGCAGCCCGTCCTCGTCGAACGCACCGCGCGCGATGCCGCCCAGGTCGGCGTGCCCCGGCCGCGGCACGTGGATCGGGCGGTCGCGCCAGTTGCCCTGCAGCTCCGCCGTCGGCCACGGGCTCATCGCCGCGTCCCAGTTGGCGTGGTCGCGGTTGGCCACCGTCATCGCCAGCGGCCCGCCCATCGTGCGACCGTGACGCAGGCCGCCGGTCACCTCGACGGTGTCCGTCTCGATCCGCTGGCGCGGGCTGCGCCCGTAGCCCGCCTGGCGCCGCGCGAGCTGCGCATCGACGAAGCTGCGCTCCACGGCCAGTCCCGAGGGGACGCCGTCGAGGATGGCGGTCAGGCCGGGGCCGTGCGACTCGCCGGCCGTGGTGAGCGTGAGGTCTGTCATCGCGCCGCAGGATACCCCTGCGACGCCGCCTCGGTCAGAACCCGATGGCGTCGCTGCCGGCGATCGGCGTCAGGTACTTGAGCCGGTAGGTGATCTGCTCGCTGGAGTTGGCCATCGTGACCAGCTCGCCCTTGTCGAGGATCGTCCCCGTGCCGCCGCCCGAGGTGAACTCGCCGGCGACCAGCTCGATCTCGATGTCGCCGGCCGAGACCGACACCAGCTTGAACACCGGATTGCCCTTGGGGAAGGTCGCGCCCTTGAGCACGGTGTGGACCATGCCGTCCACGTAGATCTTCGCACCCGAGTAGGTGACCTTCGGCTTCGCGGGCTCCGTCGGGGTCGTCGGCTCCGACGGCGTCGTGCTGGCCCCCGGCGTCGCGCCACCGCCGCCCAGCAGCGTCGAGCCGGGCGTGGTCTCCGTCGTCGACGTCTGCGCGCCTCCGGCAGCCTGGGGCGAGAAGAGGGAGGAATCCTTGACGGCCGAACCGAATCCGGCGGAGCTGCTCGTGTCGTCACCGCTCAGGTCCGGCACGGTCGCGCTCGGTGCCGTTCCCGCCGCGGCAGGGTCGGACGGCAGGCCGGTCGCGGGGTCGGTCGCGCCCGGCGTCGCACCCGGGTCGGCCACGGTCGAGCCCGACGTGTCGGTGCCGGGGGCCGGGGTCGCGCCGGTGTCGGCCGGCGGGACGGCGGCACCGCCGCAGCCGGCGGCCACCACGGCCACGAGCCCGAGGATGCAGCTGGTTCGAATCGCGCGAGACGTCCGCATGGATCAGTTCCCTCCCGTTCCGGCGCCTGCGCCGGCCGTTGCCGGCTGTGCAGTCGTGCCGCCACCGGTCGCCCCGGTGCCCCTCGCCGGCGTCGTGCCGCCCGCCGCACCGTCCGTCGCCGCAGGGGTGCTGCCGTCGCCCGAGGGCGTGGTGGCCGACGGCGTGCCGCCGGTGCCACCGTTGGCCGTCGCGTCGGTGCCGCTCGGCGTGCCGCCGCTCGTCGCCGTCGCTGCCGGGTCCGGCGTCGAGGCGCCGAGGCTCTGCGAGTTGGCGGTCGAGGACGTGTACATCCGGACCGTCACCTTGAACTTGATGTCGTTGGGTCCGAGCTTGAGCTTGTCGAGGGCCTCGGCGCTGGTGTCCTCGCCGCCGGAGAGCTGGTCGAGGCTCGAGCCCCCGGAGCTCTCCGTCTTGTCGTCGCCGATCTCGAGGCGCACCACGTTGAACAGGCGGCCGCGTGCGTAGAGCTTGCCGTCCTTCATCTGCACCGGCTCCTCGACCCGGCGCATGAAGTCCATCATCTCGGCGTAGCTGCCCGCGGCGTCGAACACGAGGTCCACGGGCGTGGCGCCCTGGAGGCTGCTCGAGGCGGGAGTGTCCCCCGACCCGCCGGAGTCCGCTGCATCGACACCGGCCTTGAAGCGCGTGTCCACGCCGGAGGCCTTGGCCATGTTGTCGAGCACGATCGCCGCGTCATCCAGCAGTTCCTCGCTGGGAACGCCCGACCGGGCGATCTGCAGGCGGGCCAGCGAGTCGTCGGCCTTCGCGTTCTCCTTCTTGGAGTCGTCGATGCGCTGCTGCGCCTTGGCCAGGTCGGTGTTGGCCGCGGCCAGCCCCTGCTCGGCGGTGGCGGATGCCGTGACGGCGACCGCCTTGGCGGCGACGGCCGGCTTGTACATCTGCGACCACCACAGGTAGCCGCCCGCGCCGAACAGCAGCACGAGGATGAGCGCGACGGCTCCCTTGTTGATCTCCCCGATGTTCACGCGATACCCCCACGCCCGGCGACGGTCGCCGCGACATCGAACGGATTCTTCGGCTTGGCCGGGATGACCGGCTTGACCGCGACAGGCTTGGCCTTGGGCTTCGGCGGCACCGGGTCCAGGCTCAACGTCGGCGTCTGCGAACCGCCGGAGACGGTGGTGCCGTCGCCGCCGGACGTCGCCGAGGACGAGGCGTCCGAGGACGGCGCGACCGTGTCGACGATGTCGGCCGTCATCGTGAACTTCACGTACAGGCCGGGCTTCTTGGTCTTGACGTTGAGGAGGCGCTCCTGCTTGAGCCCCATGATCTTGGCGTTCTTCATGGTGCTCTGCGAGTTCGCCCGGTCGTTGAAGCTCGCGACCAGCTCCTCGGTCGGCAGGTACCCGACCACGGTGATCGCGCTCGTCGACTCGCCACCCGACGGGTCACCGGGTGCCGACGATGCCTTGATGCTGACGTACCAGCCGTTCTCACCCATGATGGCCCGCAGCTCGCGCGCGAGGCGGGGGAAGTCGTGTCGCTCCGTGTACGCGGACACCAGCACCTGCTCGGCGCCCTGCGCCAGCTGCTTGTCCGAGTCGGCCACGGGGGTGCCGAGGGAACTGATCTGGCTGCGCACCGCGGCCGTGTCGGACGTGGCCTTCGCGGCCTTGTCCTGCTCGGCCTTGGTCTCGGACTTGACCGAGTCCACGCGCGCCATGCCGAAGTAGGCAGCGACGACGACGATGGCCAGCAGGCCCGCCGCCGCACCACCGATCATGCCGAGGTTGGGCTTGCCCGCGTTGGCGGCGATGACCGGTGCATCACCTGGGAGGAGGTTGACTGCCTTCATGCGGCCTCCTCCATCGCCAGGCCGAGGGCCGTGCCGTATCGAGCGTGCTGGATGCCGAGTTCCTCCACAGAGAGCGGATCGAGGCGCGGTGACGCGTCGAGGATGCTCACCGGGATGCCGAGCTCGGCCGCGAAGCGGTGCTCGATGCCACGAAGCAGCGCACCCTCACCGGCGATCACGACGCGACCGACGCGGTGCACGCCCCCGCTGGAGTGCGTGTAGTAGTCGAAGGAGGTGCGGATCTCCTGCGCGAACTGGTCGGAGACGAACTGCATGATGCGGCGCGCGTCGGCGTACGGATCACCCGGCGTCTCGATCCCGCCGAGGGGCGTGACGCCCGCCTCGACGGAGACGCGGCTCGCGTCCTCCAGCTCCCAGCCGAACTGCTCGACCAGGGTCTGCGTGAAGTGCTGGCGGCCGAACCCGACGATGCGGTTGAGCTCGCAGATGTCACCACGCGTGATCACGACGTTGGTGTTGCTGGGGCCGACGTCGAGCAGTGCGACGACGGTCTCCTCCGTGATGTCCTCGGCCTGGAGCGCCAGCTTGATCGCCGGCAGCCCGGCGCGCATGAGCGCGAAGGCGGAGAGGTCGATGCGCACGGGCTTGAGCCCGGCGGAGACGAGTGCGTCGCGGTAGCGCTCGACGGATTCGCGGTAGACCATCACGACGACGTGCCGCTCCATCTCCACGCCGCTGTCGTCGCTCTTCCAGCGGGCGACGGTGTGGAAGTCCCAGACCGCCTCCTCGAGCGGGATCGGCAGGTGCTCGGCCACGTCGAAGGAGAGCGCCTCGCGCAGCTGCTTCTTGCCGCCCTTGATGCGCACCTTCTCCACCACGCGCGTGATGCAGCGCTGGTTGGCGACGCCGATCGCGACGTTCTTGTCCTTGAGGCCGTGCTCGGCCCAGAACGCCTTGATGGCCGAGCCGAGCGCGTCGGCGTCGTGCACTTCGCCATCCACGACGATGCCTGGCGCGAGCGGCGACTCTGCTCGCGCGGCGATGACGTAGGCCTTGCCCTTCCGCTTCAACGAGACAGCGACGAGCGCAGTGGGCGTGATATCGAGTCCTATGGGCGGAGACGCCATGGTCTTCTGGACCTCGGTTCGGGTTCGGGGTCGACATCGACCCTCCCGAGCGGTGACTTGAGCCAATGCGACGCGGCATGGAACGAACGCAATCCCGACCCGAGCACGTTGAATATCCGCAAGTGGATCAGCTGCCGAGGCGCAGGTAGGCGTCGAGCGCCTGCGGCCCCACGAACCAGCCCACTGCGCCGCCGATCGCGAGGAAGGGGCCGAACGGGATCTTCGACTTGCGCCCGGCCGCCACCCCGCGGACGACGATGAGCACGATCGAGGGCACGAGCGCCACCAGGAACCCTGCCATCAGGCCCACCGCGACGGGCGCGCCCAGGAAGGCGCCGAGCGCCACGACGAGCTTCACGTCCCCGGCCCCCATCCCTCGCCCCCGCGTGATCAGGGTCGGCAGCAGCAGGAACGCCGCAGCGCCGAACGAGGCGAGCAGCACCTCGAGCCACCACCACTGGGCGCCCGCGGCGAAGCGGTCCTGCGGCCCGAAGCCCAACGAGCATGCGAACCCGAGCCAGATCGCCGCGTAGTTGACCTCGTCCGGGATGATCTGCAGCTGCAGGTCGATGAAGGTCACCGGCACCAGCACGGAGAGCAGCACGACGCCCGTGACCAGCTCGGGCACGCCGTGCGCGGTGGCACCGACCGCGCCCCACAGGCCCGCCGTCAGCAGCTCGACGAGCGGATAGCGCCAGGAGATCGGGTTGCGGCACCCGCGGCACCGGCCCCGCAGCGCAAGCCACGACAGCACGGGGATGTTCTCCCACCAGCTGATCTCGTGCCCGCACTTCGGGCAGGCGCTCCGGCCGTTGAGCCCGGTGCGCTGCTCCCAGTCGTCGTGCCCGCGGCGGACGATGACGACGTTGAGGAAGCTCCCGACCAGCAGGCCGAACAGTGCGACGATCGCGACGCCGACGGCGGTGGGCTCGTACTCCATGGCCCGGAGCTACCCAGCCCGTCGTCGGCCGGAACCGTCGCTCAGTGCCGGACGATGCGGAACACGTCGTTGACCCGCACCGTGCCGACCGGCACGACGACGTCCTCGAACTGCTTCCACTTCTGCGTCGGGTGGTAGAGCCCCGTGATCGTCAGGCGGACCTGGTAGGCGCCCGCCTTGGGGATCGTCGCGCACTGCTTCTTCGCCTTGGCGTTGCGCAGCACGGCCGACCGCGACGTCGTCCAGGTGCCCTTCGAGCCCTTGCGGTACTGCACGCGCAGCGTGCCGTACATCTTGGCCGTCGCGGTCGCCGTGATGCAGAAGCTCTTGCCGCGCACCACCTTCTTGCGGTCCAGCTTGGCGACCACGCGGGGTGCCACCTTCACGGGGATCGGTGCGCTGTAGCTGACGGTCGCGCCGTTGTCCCAGGCCAGGCGGTAGCAGGTGTTCTGCGCCACCTTGGTCGGGAAGGAGACGAGGCCGTCGTCCGCGTTGCGCCCGGTGACGCCCTTGGCGACGTCGACGTACTGCCCGGCCTTGGCGTCGCACCCGGCGCCCTTGCGCTGCAGGCGCACGGACTTGCCGTTGCGCGCCGAGCCGGCCACCTTCAGCTCACCCGTGACGGTGACCTTCTCGCCGGCGAACGTGAGCGGCCGGTTGAGGGCGTAGCGCAGCGTCGTGGCCGGGACGATGTCGACGTACCGGGTCTCGAGGCTCCACTGGCCCTGCACGCCGTTGCGCACGGCGCGGACGCGCCAGTAGAAACGACCGCGCGTCGTGTCCGGGATGCGGAACACGGTCTGCCGCGTCGAGCCGCTGACGATGCCCGCCTCGAAGCCGGAGTCCGTCGACCACTGCACGTCGTAGGTGTCGGCACCCTGGACGGCGTCCCACGCGACCACGACGCCCGGGCCCTCGGCACCGCCGCCACCGGACGCGCTCGACCCGGGAGCCTCGATGCGCTTGTTGAACTGGCTCGTGGGGCTCCACGTGCCGAGGATGCCGTTGCGGTCGATCGGGCGGACGCGGTAGAACCAGATGCCGTCGTCCAGCTCGGTGCCCTCGCCGACGACGGAGGTCGGCTTGAACGGTGCGATGCGCGGGATGGTCGTGTTGAGGTCGATCACGTCCTTCGTCATGAACGGGTCGCGAGCCAGCTGCACCTGGTAGTGGTGAGCACCAGGGATGCCCTGCGACCAGCGCGGATAGTCGGTCGGCGACGCACCGTCCACCGCCCAGCGAATGAGCGGCGTCGCACCCTCGAATCGCTCGAAGATCGACGTCTGGATCTTGGCCTGCTTCTTGAACGTCTGGGCGACCGCCGCGTCCGTGTAGCCATAGACCGGATCGGCGCTGGGCGGCAGGCCGCCCGCATCGTCGGAGTAGAAGGGCGAGCAGATCGTGTACGACGGGATGGTCGCGTCATCGACGGCGGAGACGCAGGGGATGACGCGCCACCAGTAGCCCGTGTCCTCCTCGTTGTCCACCAAGCCATCCGTCGGGACCCAGGACTGCTGGAACCCGTACCCCGCGGACCGCAGCATGGGCAGGGTCACCGTGCGCTCCATGTTGTTGAAGAGCGGATCACGCGCGATCTGCACGACGTAGCCGCCCGCACCCTGGAACGGTCGCCACGTGATGACGGGCACCTGCATGCTGTCGGAATGGCCCGCACCGACGACCTGGTCGGCTGCCATCGACGCACCGACGTTGACGAGGCACTGGTTGGTGAGCGGGTTGACGAGCGGGTTGTCGCAGCGCGTCCCCACGCTAGCGAGCGGTGCCGTCGACGGGTCGAGGTCGAACCGCTCCTCGCGGTTGGCGCCGCCGGCGCGGTACTTGGTCCAGGAGCCATAGACCTTGATCTCCTTGTCCCCGGCCACCTTCCAGCCCGTCTCGGAATCCTGGCCGAGCATGTAGACCGGGCGGACGCGCCACGAGAGCGTGTAGGCGGGGCCGTCCTCTTGATTTACGGCCATCCGCAGCCCGCGCCACGGGGAGGCGGGCATGTCGTCCGGCTGGTTGTCGGGCATGTGCGCGCGCTCGCACTTCACCTTGCCCTGACCGTCGAGGCAGGTGTCGGAGAGATACGTGAACACGTTGGGATCGAAGGCGTCCTGGAGCGTGACCCAGTTGTTGATCGTCGTCGCGTCGAGGCTCGACAGGCGGCACTGGCTCGCCAGCGGGTCCTGCGTGTACAGCAGGTTGTCGTTGTCGTCGTAGACGGCCGCCTTGGTCGTCCAGGCGCCGTACAGGTCGGGCGCGCCCTGCGGGTACGTCGGATCCCAGAAGCAGCCACCGTTCGCGCTCACCTGGTACTCGTAGTGGCTGGCGCCTGGCATGGAGGTCCAGCCGATGCGCACGTCGCTCTGTACGGATGAATCGGCGGGGTAGAGCTTGGTCTGGTCGCTCCACGTCGGGTCGTACCACTTCACCGTGAACGTGTTGTCCGAGGTGGTCCAGTCGCCGTTGGTGCCGTTGGGGCTGATCCCGCGAACACGCCAGTAGTAGGTGTCGTCGGGCAGGTGCAGCAGCACGACGCGGTTGTCGCTCACGCCCTCACGGGACGCGATGATCGAGCTCTGGCTGAACGTGCGGCTGGGGCTGACCTGCACCTCGTACTTGGAGGCGCCGGGCACCGGGTTCCACGTCACATAGCCGGCGTTGCGTGTCGTCGACGAGCCGGTTGCGTAATCCGGGCTCGACGGGTCGCGGGGCACCGCACCGTCGTGGTCGTTGTAGAACTTCAGGCCGGTTGCCTTGGACGACCAGGTCCGAGTGAACCGGTTCGCGACGCTCCATGCGCCCGGGCCGGCGCCCGTCGTGCGCACGCGCCAGCAGTAGGTGCCCGTCCAGATGTCGGAGCCCTCGGCCTGGGTCTGGAGGGTCGGCGCCCACTCGCTCTGGGTGGTGGTCGTGGTGAGGACGATGTTGTCGAGCTGGAAGGCGGTCGGGAGGTTGCAGCTGGCGCCGTCGGAGCTCTGGCGCGCGACCTGGAGCTGGTACTGCGTCGCGCCGGGCACCTGGCTCCACGACAGGCGCATGTTCGACGCGGGGTACGGGAGCACCACGCCCGAGTCGGGCGACAGGTTGCCGGGCGTGCTCGTCGACAGGTCAGTCGAGTAGCTGCCGTCGTAGAGGGTCATCGCGCCGGCTGCCGGGGCGAAGAGCACCCCCAGGCCGATCGCGAGGGCCGCGATCGTGAGGCGTGGCGTGAAGCTTCGGAGTGTCGGTCGCATGTGCTGCCGTTTCCGTGGTCGTGGGCTGCGCGGCGTGGACGCACGCGCGAAAGCATCGTTCGGGACGCTCATCGGTCGAACCGTCCGGTCGACTTGAGGGTCAATGGAGCAGCCTGAACGATCTGCAAGCACCAATCGCCGAGTCTTCGTCCCACGAAGACAGCGAGGGGGCCGCCGAAGCGACCCCCTCGCAGAACCTCGTCGTCGGTGTGACGACTTACCACATGGCTCCAGCCTTGAGACCGGCCGGGCAGGACTTGGAGCCCGCCGGGGCGCAGTCCTTGGCGATCGAGCCATCGGCCTTGTGATCCTCGGTGAAGGTGCCAGGCCCCTTCTCCGTGGTCACGGTGGCGACGACCTTGAAGCCCGTCGTGCCGTTGGCCGAGAGCTGCACCTTGCCGGCACCCGCGCCCATGATGTTCTTGAGCACGGGCTCGTCGGCTCCGACGATCGCCGGATCCGAGCAGTTGCGACCGGTCGGGCTGTTGATCAGGCCATCGGTGTTCGACGTGGCACACGACTCCACGGCGTTGATGACCTGCTTGATGTTGGCCTTGGCCTGGGTCGCGACTGCCGTCTGCTTCTGCTTCAGGAACGTCGGGACTGCCACCGCCATGAGGATGGAGATGATGATCATCACGACGAGGAGCTCGATGAGGGTGAAACCGCCCTCGCCGTGCGTCGCCTTCTGGGCACTCTTGATCATGGAAGAACCTCTCTGGGAAGATGTGAGTGGGCCTGCGTGGAACGTTGGTCCCCGCGGGTATCGGCAGCCGCCGACACCGACTTGAGTACTTTCCTGCGGGCTTGGAACGAAGCCGCGGAAGACGAACGGCCGCGCAGGGTGCGCGGCCGTCTCGTCACTCATCTCAGGTGTTCTCTCGTCATTTGATTTTATCGAAGAGCGCGAACATCGGCATGTAGAGCGCGATGATGATGAAGCCGACGATGCCGCCGACGAAGATCATCATGATCGGCTCGACGATCGAGGTCAGTGACTTGATCGCCGCGTCGACCTCGTCCTCGTAGAACTCCGCGACCTTCTCGAGCATCGCGTCCATCTTGCCGGTCTCCTCGCCGATCGCGGCCATCTGGATGACCATCGTCGGGAAGATCGGGTGGCGCTTGAGCGGCTCGGAGAACGTGCGCCCCTCCTCGATGGAGCGCAGGATGTCGTCCATCGCCTCCTCGACCACCGTGTTGCCGGCGGTCTCGCCGGTCACCTTGACGGCCTGCATCATCGGCACGCCCGACGCGATCAGCGACGAGAGCGTGCGGGAGAAGCGCGCCAGCGCCACCTTCTGCACGATCGGCCCGATCTTCATGGGCAGGCGCAGCTTGATGCGGTCCCACTGGCGGCGACCCTTGGTGCTCCGCGACCAGTAGCGGAACGTGAAGTACGGCGTCAGCAGGATCACGGGGATCAGGTACGGCTGGTGCTTGCCCTTGTCCGACATCGTCACCAGCAGCTGCGTGATCTTCGGCAGCTCGCTGTCGAGGTCCTCGTACATCTTGGTGAAGACCGGCACGAGGAACAGGATCATGCCGACCGCGGCCAGGATGGCGAAGATGAGCACCACGGTCGGGTACATCATCGCGCTCTTGATCTTGCGCTTCAGCGACTCGCGGGCCTCGAGCGAGGACGCCACGCGCTGGAGGGTCATCTCCAGGACGCCGCCGACCTCGCCGGCCTTGACCATCGACACGTAGAGCTTGTCGAAGGCCTTCGGGTGCTTCTCCATCGACTCCGAGAGCGAGCGGCCGCCCTCGATGTCCGTGGCGATCTCGCTGATGACCTTCTTGAGGTTCTTGGACTGCACCTGCTCCTCGAGGATCATGAGGGAGCGCAGGATGGTCAGGCCGGAGCCGATCATCGTCGCGAACTGGCGCGAGAAGAGCGTCAGGTCCTTGGCGCGGACGCCACCGCCGACGCCCGGGATCTTGATCTCCGCGTTGCCCTTGGAGACCTTGCCGCCCTCCTTGAGCTTGACCACCGTCAGCCCGCGCGTCTTGAGCGTGCGGTTGGCGGTGACCGGGTCGGCGGCATCGACGAGGCCCTGGGACTTCTTGCCCGTGTTGTCCACGGCCTGGTAGGCGAACGACGGCATCAGGCGACCTCACCGGGGGGCATCGCGGGGAACCCGACCGGCTGGCCGGTCGACGGGTCGATCGCAGCCGCTGGTGGCGCCCAGGCGGGCACGGCGGCGGGTGGCGGGGCCATGGCGGCCGGCAGGTCGGGCATCTGGCCGGGCTGCAGCGGCGCCGCGGGCGGGGCGGCCGCGGGCGGGGCGAACTCCATCACGGGCGGCTGCGCCGGCATCGGCGGTGCCATCGCGGCGGGCGGTGCGGCCGCGATCGTGGCCGGGAGGCTGAACTCGGAGGGCATGCCGGCGGGGGGCGCCATCGGTGCGGGCGGCATGGCGCCGGGCATCGCGGGGGCTCCCATCGAGCCGGGGACCGGGGACGCCTGCGCGGCGGCCGGTGCGGATGCCGCGGCGGCTGCAGCCGGGTCGAGCCGGCGCTGCAGGCGGATGACCTCGGGCTTCTGGTAGAGGTTCTTGCCGGGGGTCGGGGCACCGCCGCCGTTCTCGAACAGGCGGGCGAACTCCTCCGGGTGGTGGCAGCGCTTGAGTGCCTCCTCCCGGGTGATCTGGTTGGAGCGCACCAGGGTGGCGAGGGCGGCGTCGAGCGTCTGCATGCCCTCCCCCTGGCTGGTCTGCATCACGCTGGGGATCTGGAAGATCTTGCCCTCGCGGATGAGGTTCCGGATCGCGCCGTTCGGGATCATGATCTCGCAGCCGACGATGCGGCTCTGCCCGTCCTTGGTCGGGATGAGCGTCTGCGTGACGACCCCCTGCAGCGAGGAGGCGAGCTGCACGCGCACCTGTGCCTGCTGGTGGGGCGGGAACACGTCGATGATTCGGTCGATGGTGCTCGCGGCGGAGTTGGTGTGCAGCGTGCCGAACACGAGGTGGCCGGTCTC
>JAOPYS010000368.1 GCA_025964465.1 Thermoleophilia bacterium | reverse complement strand
CCACGTCGCGCGGCGCGCCAACGGCGACGCGGTCGAAGGCGAACGCGAGCCGCGGGCCCGCGCCGCGCTCGACGGGCGCCGGGACGAGGCCCGCATAGGCGTCGACGAGCAGCCCCGGCGCGGCCTGCGCAAGGTGGGCCGGGGGCACGTCGGCGACGATGCGCCCGCCATGCACCACGACGACGCGGTCGGCCCGGGTGAGCAGGTGCTCGAGCCGGTGCTCGGCCACCAGCACGGCGATGCCGAGGTCGCGGCGGACGCCGTCGACCGCGTCCCAGAAGCGCGCCTCGCTCGTCGCGTCGACCTGCGAGGTGGGCTCGTCCAGCACCAGCAGCGCCGGTTCCAGGGCGATGGCCGCGGCGAGCAGCACGCGCTGCAGCTCGCCACCGCTCAGCGTGGCGCAGTCACGCAGCGCGAGGTGGCGCACGTCCAGGCGGTCGAGCGCCGACCCGACGCGCGCGGTCACCTCCGCCAGCGGCAGCCCGCGGTGGCGCGGACCGAAGGCGACCTCCTCCGCGACGAGCCCGACGAGCACCTGCGACTCGGGGTCCTGCAGCACCGCCGCGATGCTCGCGCCGCCCGCGGGCCGCACCGATCCGAGCACGTGCTCGCCCAGCCGGATCGTGCCGCGTCGCGTGCCCCCCGTGGTGCGTGGCGCGACGCCGGTGACCACGTCGAGCAGCGTCGACTTGCCGCTGCCGGAGGCGCCGGCGAGCACCACGAGCTCGCCCGGCGCGACCTCGAGGTCCGCATCGACGAGCGACGGGTGCGCGGCGTGTGCGTGGCGCATCGACACGCCCGCCACCCGGAGCGTCGCGTCGTTGCGCAGCGTCGGCGTGCGCGAACCGTGCGGCTGCGTCGCACGGGCGTCGGTGGCGGGCGCTCGGGACGCATCGTCGCCACCCACCACCACGGCGACCGCGAGCGCGACGAACAGCGCGGCGGCGAGCACCGCGGCTGCGGTCGTCGCCTGCGGAGCGCTGGCCAGCGACTGGAACGGCGGGGCGAGCAGCGCGCCCGTGGCGCGCCCGGCAACGACGGTGGCGATGATGGCCAGTGCGACGAGCACGATGCCCCCGTCGCGCGCCGCCGAGCGGCGCACCCCGTCGTCGAGCGACGGGTCGAGCATCCCGCCCACGGTCGGGCGCGCCTGCCCGTAGCCGCGCGTGTCGAGCGCGGCGGCGGTGCCGAAGGCGCGGTCGAGCAGGCCGGACACGGCAGCCTCCCACAGTGCGGCGGCCCCCCGCAGCCGCTCGGCGACCGGCACACCGCGGCCCATCCGCACGCCGCGCGACTCGAGTTCGTCGCGGACGAGCCGCAGGTCGCGCACCAGCAGGGGACGCAGTCGCGCGGCGAGCCCACCCAGGAGCGCGGCGCGTGGACTCACGCGCGCGGCGCCGTCCAGCACGAGGCGCGCCGGCACCAGTGCGAGCAGCACGGTGGCGAGCACCTGCGCCGGCACGCGGCACGCGCCGGCCCCCAGCCGCACCCATCCGGCGAGGTCGGTGGGCAGCGCCCACGCGCCGTCGGCATAGGCGAGGTGCCAGGAACCATCCGCTACCGCCACCCCGGGCACCGCGGCGAGCAGCGTCACGCCCACGACGACCGACATCAGCACGAGGCGCCACATCCCGGCACGCAGCGCGAGCCACGCCAGGCTCGCGAACGCCGCAGCCGCGACGAGTGGATGCCCCGTGACGTTGAGCGCCACGAGCACACCCACCCACGCTGCGAGCGCGGCGCCGGGGCCGATCGCGGCGGTCGGCGGCTGCGTGCGTGCGGGCACGCGAACGGGTTGGGGAGACGACACCACGCCGGTGCATCGCGCCCGGCCCGTTCCCCTTCCCGCGCGAGGCACCCGCTCGGCCGGCGCTCCCGACCACCCGGCCGCGCGCGGCCAGCCGACCGCGCCTCCTGGGCAGCGTCAGGTGATGACGCGCCCGTCCCGGTCGACGGCGCAGGCGAGGTAGAACTGGCACTGTCCGGTGCGCAGGGCGCGCGCAGCGGCGTGCACGCCCTCGTCCGTCGTGCCGGTGATCACGAATGCGATCGTGCCGTCGGGCTCGCCGTCCGTGGTGGCCGCCCACACCAGCCCCTCGGCGTCGCGCAGCGGCTGGGGGAAGTCCATGTCCGGGTCCTGCCGGACGATCTCGGTCCGCCCCGCGATGTACGTCGTGATGCCGTATCGCTGGCTGTCGAGGTTGATGTCGGTCAGGTACGGGTCGAGGAAGAGCTGCTCCCACCGACCGATGATGAGGTTGGCGGCCTTGGGCCGCACCGCCACCACCGTCTTGACCTCGTTGTCGCCGGCCCCGGCCTCGCCGCCCACGCCTCCCACGCCGCCATCGTCGCCCCCGATCGAGACGACGTCCGGGTCGAGCTTGCGGAAGACGCTGTCGTGGAAGTAGTCGGCGTCCTTCTTGAAGCCCGAGCCGTACGAGATGCGCACGGGGCGGCGCGCGTTGCGCCAACCCGACCACAGCGGCTCGGGGAAGAGCCCGACGGCCACTGGAAGGCGCTCGTACGTGTCGTAGCGACGCAGGTCCCACCAGATGCTCTGGCCCGGCTTCACCATGAACCGGTCGGGCTTCACGCCCAGCGACTCGATGCCGTCGACGCGGTAGTACCACGACGCCTGCTCGGGGCCGAAGGTGCGCAACGCACCGCCGCCCTCGCCGTTGACCTGCGCGATCGTGCCATCGGGTGCGAAGCGGACGTCACCGACCTGCGCGAGCATGTCCAGGGCCGTGTCGCCGTGCTGGATGCGCACGCTGCGCCGCGTGACGAGGCGCCGTCCGCCGTCGGTGGTCAACACCACCCATGCGCGCTGGCCCAGCACCCGGCCGGAGTTGGTGGTCGGGTCCTTGCGCAGGAAGGAGCCGTCGCAGCCGGCGCACGCGAGCGCACTCGCGAGCACGAGCAGGGCGAGCAGGGCGCGTGAGCGCGCGCGGGTAGGATCCGTCCCCATGCCCCGTTCGTCGTCCCCCGTCCGAGCGCCGTTCCGCCGCACCGCACGATTCGTGCAGGTGGCGTGCTGGTGCGTGGGCATCTTCATCGCGAGCGCCACGC
>JAOPYS010000350.1 GCA_025964465.1 Thermoleophilia bacterium | reverse complement strand
CGCGCGATGAGGTGGCCGACCACGTGGGCGCAGCTGCGCTCGTCCTGCTGGTCGCGCGTGCACAGGGCGGGCAGCGAGCTGGCGACGTCTCCGCCGCTGCCGTGCGACACGTACCCGAGCATCATCCCGTGCATGAACCCGCGCCGGCAGTTGGATGCGCCGTTCGCGGCGGGCGGCGTCTCGCGGCGCCTGGCGGCGCGCGCACCGGCGACCTCGCCCAGTGGATGCATCGCGAGGTGGCAGTGGCTCGCCACGAGCGCGTTCTGCTCGGCGAGGTGGTCGACCCGGCGCAGGCCCGCCTCGGTGCTGCGACCTGACATCTCCCCCCGCAGCAGCTGCACGACGCACCGGGACTGCGGCTTGGTGCTGCGCATCAGCTCGCAGCCGCGCACGCCCGGCACGACCTTGTGCGTGCCGGCCATCGCGTACCCGGCCACCGTCACCGCGACGACGAGCATCGATGCGGCGATGACGACGACGGCGATGCTGGGGCGGCGGGGACGCGACACGATCGCGATGGTACCGGGATCGGTGCGCGCTCGGGGCGCCATCCACGCGGCCTCCCGTGAACTCCCGCCGCGTTGACTGATTCGAGGATCGACCCTACGCTGGCCTCATTCTCCTCCACGTCTGGACCGCCTGCATGAGCCTTCGCCTGCCCTCTCGTTCGACCCGCGCGCGCCTGCTGGCGGCCGCCGTCGCCGTCACGGCACTCGGTGCGGTGCCGACCTCGGCGATGGCGCTCAACCCGCCCGCTTCGATCGGCTTCGGCACGACGCTGGTGGGGTCTTCGATCGACGGCACCATCACCGTGGGGCGCGAGTGCACGGACGGGTTCCTCCCCCTGTGCGAGCCGACCCCGGTCTCGTGGCTCGTGGAGGACGACTCCAGCTTCTCGGTCGTGGGCGGCACCTGCCTCGCTCCCAACAATTCGCCCTTCGCGTCGAGCTGCACCCTCGTCGTGCGGTTCGCGCCCGGCGGCGGCGGGCCGCGCGCGGCGCACCTGCGCCTCTCAGCGCCAGCGGCTCCGGGCCTCGCGCAGGCGCCCGAGCGGTCGATCGGCCTCACCGGCACCGGTGACGTGGGCGCCATCACCGTGTCGACGCCGGCCGCGTTCGACTCGACGGAGGTCGGGCGTCTCGCGACGGTGCGCCGGGTGACGGTGACCAATGCCGCGACCCTGCCGGTCACGATCGCCTCCGATGCGATCTCCGGGACCGATGCCGCTGACTTCTTCCGGTCCGACGACCAGTGTCGCGGCGTGACGCTGGCAGGTCGGGCGAGCTGCACCATCGACCTGCGCTTCGCGCCATCGGCGCAGGGAGCGCGAGCTGCACAGCTCACCGTCGTTGCGCCCGGGCGACCCCAGGTGACCGTGCCGCTCGTCGGCACCGGTGATCCGCGCACCGCCGGGCCGCAGGGACCAGCCGGAGCTGACGGCGACGATGGCGCCGCGGGCGCCGCGGGCGCCGCGGGAGCGGCAGGTGCACCCGGCCCGGCCGGCGCACCCGGACCCGCCGGCACGCCCGGCGCGGCCGGCTCGAGCGTCACCGCGACCGGTGGCGGCGACGTGTCCGCGGCGGCAGCTCCGGGTCAGGCGGATTCGGGCGCGCCTCGGCGCCTTCCCGCCGTCGTGGCGTGCTTCGTCGTGCATCGCGGCGGCGGTCGTGTCGCCAGCTGCACCGTGCACCTGTTCCACCGCGCCGACCGGCGCAGCCAGCTGACCATGTTCGTCGGCGGTCGACGGATCGGCGCTGCGGCCATCGTTGCCGGATCGCGCGGCGGCCGCGTCACGCTTGCCCTGCCGCCCTCGGCCCGCGGCTTCGTCGCCGTGCGCGTGACCGGCTGACCGACCGCTCAGCTCGAGAAGCTGCGCAGCGTCCGTTCGAGCTTGGCGATGGCGGACGGGTCGTTGGTGACGATCCCCAGCTCACGCGTCGGGCGACGGTTCGAACTGCGCCCGAGCGAGCGCTCGTTGAGGTACGCGGAGCCGATGTAGGCCTCCTTGCGACCGCCCTCGCCAAAGACCATGGCGTTGCCGTGGAGCGTCGTCATCTCGGTCACGCCCGCACCGGCCTGGCGCAGGTAGCGGACGTCGCCGGCACTGATGTCGCGCGTGATGAGGTCGACCTTGGCGCCCGCCTCCGCCCGGCTCACGAGCTTGCGGATCGACTTGGCGTCGTCGGTGACCTTCACGGCGCCGAGGATGGAGTCACTGCGCTTGACCGCATCGTCCAGGTAGTCGCGCAGGGTGAACACGCCGTTGAGCGGGTCGTTGAGCAGGATGCCGTGCTCGCGCGCGGCGAGCGCAGCTGCCTGGATCGTCCCCGGATCACGCGTCATGCCTGCGCGCAGCACCTTGCGCAGCGCCTTCGTGCTCGCAGGATCGAGCACTGCTCCGAACTCCACGCGGGCCCGCGCGAAGCGGGTGTACGGCACGCTGCTGACCATGCCGCGCGTGCCGACGATGCCCTTGGCGTGGTTCTTGGCGGGGAACCCGCCGACCTCGGTGAGCGTGGCACCGAGGCGCTTCATGGCCGCGCGGGGCTGGTCGGAGGCGAACTCCGGATCCATCAGCATGCTGACGGGGCCCTTCTTCGCGGCGGACTTCATCTCGTGCACGAGGCCGAAGTTGTTCAGCTTGAACACGTCCAGGAGCAGGCCGTGCTCGACGTCCGGATGG
>JAOPYS010000336.1 GCA_025964465.1 Thermoleophilia bacterium | reverse complement strand
CTGCTAGGTTCCCCCGAACCACTCGCGAACGAAGGATCCACGAATGCTGCGCCCTCGCCACATGATCACCTTTGCGCTCGCGGTGCTGTGCGCCGCGCTCGTCGCCGGCTGCGGTGGCGCGATGTCGAAGGGGGACTACCAGAAGGAAGTCCGCGGCATCGACAAGCGGGTGGAGAAGGACCTCGACGCGCTCGACTCCAACGATCCGTCCGCCAGCGACATCAACAAGGCGGAGAGCAGCATCGACAAGGCTGCCAACGACCTCGACGACCTCGACCCGCCGAGCAAGGTCAAGGACGCGCACAAGGACCTCGTCGACGTCGTCCGCGACACGTCCAAGCTCATGGGTCGCGTCGGGCCGCTCATCGGCAACGCCAAGAAGGATCCGTCCAAGCTGAGCGACAAGGACGTGAAGGAGCTGCAGAAGGTGTCGGAGGACTTCGCCGGCATCGAGAAGCGCATGACCAAGGTCCAGAAGGAGTTCGAGGACGCCGGCTACACGAACATCGGCTTCGGCTCCAACACCGCCAAGAAGTAGCGCACGCGCGCGCGGGTGACCGCGCTGCACGTCGTGCAGCATGGGCCGGGTGCGGTTGTTCCGTTCGAATCGCCAATCAGGTGGTTCGGGGGGGAGGCCGCTACCCGGCCCATGGTGATTCAGGGGACAGGCCGCAGGATCCGGACCACGCTCGTCATGATCGCTGCCGTGGTGGCCGCGCTGCTCGGCGCCGGTGACGCCGTGGCGGCCCCGGTCGTCACCACCCCGGTCGAGCGCGACACCGCGGCGACCGCCGCGCTCGCCAAGGTCGGGCGCCCCTACCGCACCGGCATGACCGGCCCCGGCAGCTTCGACTGCTCCGGCCTGGTCGACTTCTCCTACCGCGTGGCGCATCGCCACCTGGGCGTGCGCACGAGCTTCGACATGTGGGGCCTCGGCGCGCACGTCACCCGCGCGGGCATGCGACGCGGCGACATCGTCTTCACGTGGGACCGCGCGCACGGCCACGTCGGGATCTACCTGGGCGGCAACAAGTACGTGCACGCGCCGGCCCCGGGCCGCACCGTGCAGGTGGCCGTCGTGCCCTCGGGCGCCGGCTGGGTCGGCGCCGTCAGGCCCTAGGCGCAGTCCGGCCCCGGGCGAAGGGCCGCACAACGCGCAGCGCCCGCGACGACCACCCGGACCCGTGCTGGGTCGCGGGGGCCGCCGCGGGCGCGGCAACCTTCAGTTCACGCCGTGATGTCAGACGCGGCGGTTCGTGGCGGCGTTGTGCTTGCCACCCTCGGGGCCCGCGACGGCACGCCAGATGGCGAGCACGACGAGCGAGCCGACGATGGCGGTCACCCAGGTGGAGATGTCGAAGAACTCGTCGAGCGGATGGCTGTTGAACAGCGCGCTGCCGATGAACCCGCCGAGCATGGCGCCGACGACGCCGAGGACCATCGTGACGATGATGCCGCCGCGATCGTCGCCGGGCATGATCGCCTTGGCGATGGCACCGGCGATGAGGCCGAGGAGGAGGAAGCCGAGGATACCCATGAGTGTGTGTCCCTTCGAGACGTAGGAATGCAGTTGAGGTGAATGGAGTGACACCGGCCGGACGACCGCTGCCACACATTGGTATCACCGCAACGAGCCCCCACAAACGATCGATCGGCTAGATAAAGGAGGGATCGGTGAGGGTTGTTGAAGATCTCGGTCCAAGCCGATTCGGGGCGGCGTGCGTATTGCGGAGGTTCCGCCCTGCAACGCCCGCGGGCCCCGGTGCGATAGGCCGGCAGGGGAACGACGCGCTCTGGGGGGAACGCATGTCCGCAGGTATGGGAATCGGTCGATCGATCGTCCACGAGCTGGCGCCGATGGTGCGTGCGGAGCTGCCGTTCGGCCTGCGCGAGACGCTCTACGCCGCCGGCCCCGGGGTCTCGCTCGAACGTGCCGTCGGCCAGCGGCTGTTCGGGCTCGGCACCGACGAGGTGATCGAGTTCGCCAAGGGCGTGGAGGTCACGCTGCCGGGCACCGGCACGCGCACGAGCGCGGCGTTGACGGCCCGCGCCGGGGCGTGGGAGCTCGTGCCGCTGGCGCGGCCGGCGCCCGCGTGGGAGGACACCGCGCTGCGCAGCACGCACGTGCAGAACATGTCGCCGCGCGCCGGCGAGCTCGGCAGCAACCTGACGCCGCTGGACCACGACGTGGTGGCGCTGCTCGACGACGGGTTCGCCGTGCGCCCCACGGGCGCGGGCCGCGCCTGACGGTCAGAACGTCGCGGTGGCCGGGTCCGGTCCGACACGGCCCGCGGCGCCGCGGTCGAGCGTGGCGATGCGTGCCATGTCGTCTTCGGAGAGCGTGACGTGCACCGCTGCGAGGTTCTCCACGATCCGCGACGGGGTCGCGGACTTGGGGATGGCGATCGTGCCGTTCCGCAGGTGCCACGCGAGCACGACCTGCGCCGTCGTGCACCCGCGCTCGGCGGCGATCTCGCCGAGCACGGGCTCGGCCAGCAGCTCCCCACCCTGCCCGAGCGGGCTCCACGCCTCCGTCGCGATGCCGTGCTCCGCGTGGTACGCGCGCAGCTCGTGCTGGGGCAGCCACGG
>JAOPYS010000306.1 GCA_025964465.1 Thermoleophilia bacterium | reverse complement strand
CCCTCGTCGCTCGGTCGTGATTGCCTCGCGCCTCGCGACGCTCGCTCCTCCTGCTTGTCGGTGGGCTCTCCGCGACGGGAGAGCTCAGCTCCATCGCACTTCGTCGAGATGAACTCGACGATCGCGGATGGAGCTACGCCCTCCATCGCAGTTCGTCGTCCTGAAGTCGACGATCGCGGATGGAGCTGCGCCTGCCACTCGCACTTCGAGACATGGGAGCTCGGCTCCATCGCACTTCGTCGAGATCAACTCGACGATCGGGCATGGAGACGACCGGCCAGCGCGCCTGCAACGGCGAGTCCGCCTGACCCGACACCTCGGTAGGGACGGCCTGCGGACGGGACGCCGCGCGCCCTCCTCCCACGGGACACAGGGGCGGGACGAAGATGAGCAGGATCGATGCTGCCACGCCGCGCGTGGTCGAACGAGCCGTGGCGCCGAACGATGCGCCCAGCGGGGCCGACGCGAGCACTGCCGCCGACGGCGCGGCCGCGGGCGGTGGCGGCGCCAAGCTCGTCGTCGACACCCGCTCAGGCCCGCGCACGACGCTGCGCGTGCTCGGGGGCATCGGCATGCTCGCCGGCGCGGTGGTCGGCGGTGCGATGCTCCTGCGCGGCGGTGGGGGTGCAGCCGGAGCGTCCAAGGCGCCGCTCGCGATCGCCGGGGCGGTCGCCGGCGCCGGTCTCATCGGCCTGCTGTCGGCGCAGGCCATCAAGCCGCGAACGGTGGATGCCCTCGCTTCCGGGCTCAAGACGCCCGAGGAGGCGCGCTCGGCCGCCGCCGGCATGGGCACGGACGTCTCGGTCGTGACCGCTGCCGACGGCAGGTTCGCGGTGCTGCCCTCGGAGGCGAAGCTCGACGGTCACTCGGCCGCGACCCCGGACCTGCCGGCCAAGGTCGGCAGCCTGCCGGTCGACTCCTACGTCACCCACCAGGGCGACCTGCTCCAGCGCGCCGGGGGCGGCGGCGACGGCGACTCCGTCGCCTTCCAGAACCACGGGCTCGCGGTGGGCGGCCTCGACCTCGACGCGATCCGAATCGACCCGGCCAAGGGTCCGGGCACGGCGTTCTCCGGCACCCGCCTGGGTGAGGACGCCTCCGGCGCCGAGACCAAGCTCGGCTCGCCGATCGGTGAGGCGAAGGGGTATGCGTCCCCGCAGGTGGCGGCGCGCGACCTGTTCGAGGCCGGCATCGACCACAGCGCCCTCGTGACGGTCGGCGGTCACACCTACGCCTACGCGGTCGACGGCGGCGACGTGCAGTCCACGCGCGCCAAGGGCGCCGGCCTGCGTCAGCTCGACGCGCTCACGTTCCAGGACTCGACGACGCTGCGCACCTTCCCCCAGCCGGGTGAAGCGCTCGTCGAATCGGGCGCCGCCGCGAGGTTCGACCTCGACTCGATGCAGCCCGCAGAACTCAAGGGCCTGCGCCTGGGCACCGACTCCGCCGGCAAGCCGCTGCGCATCGGCGCGCCGCTCGGGGCGGGCGCGGGTTCGGCGCACGACGCCGGCGCCGCCGCGCTCGCCGCGGACGCGAAGGACTCGCACGCCATCATCAAGGTGGGCGGGAAGTTCCACGCCTACGGCCTCGATGGCGACGGCCGCCTCGCCACGCCGTCGGCGTCGCTCGCACCCGTCACCAACCTCGGCCTGCAGACCGGCCCCAAGCTCTACGGCGTCGACCTCTCGTCGAAGCTCGGGTTCCGCGAACGGCTGACACCGTTCGTGACGAGCGAGCCGATCGGCCGCAGCCTCGGTGGCAGCGCCAACGGCTCCCCCACCAAGCTGACCGCATCGTTCCGAACCGCCGCCGAGGGACGCGCTGCGATCACCGCCGACGCCCTCGTCAACTCGGTCTACGAGGGCTCCAACCCGGGCGCGGCACTCATCGGCGCGAGGTCGGCCGACGGCACCGCCAGCCACCTCTACGAGCTCGGTGGGCCGACCGGCGCGGCCTGGGATGCCGAGATGGGTTCCGTCGACGGCGTGCTGCACCGCGAGTTCCGCCGCTGGAGCGAGCAGCGCGAGGAGGGCACGGACCAGCTGTACGACTACACCTTCTCGCAGACCAAGGCCGTGCTCGACGAGAAGTCCGGCAGCCGCGCCCTCAAGGACAGCGGCCGCGTCACGGAGAAGCGCACCTTCAACGCGAGCGCATCCGATTCCCTGCGTCGCAAGCGTGAGGAGGAAGCGCGCCAGCGCGAGCTCGAGCGCCAGCGGGAGATCGAGCGGCAGCGCGAACTGGAGCGCCAGCGCGAGATCCAGCGCCAGCGCGACGCCGAGGAGGCCCGCCAGCGCGAGATCGAGCGGCAGCGCCAGGCCGAGATCGACCGGCAGCGCCAGGCCGAGCAGCAGCGCGAGGCCGAACGCCAGCGCCAGGCGGACCAGGCCCGCGAGGCGGAACGCCAGCGCGAGGCCGAGCGCCAACGTGAAGCCGACCGCCAGCGCGAGGCGGAGCGCCAGCGCGAGGCCGAACGCAACCGCGGCAACTCCACCGACAACGGCAACCCGTCCGACGGCGACTTCTAGTCGCGACGCGCCGTCAGGCGGCGACCGGCGAGGCCCAGCGGCTGCCGTACGAGGCGCGGTCGAGGTAGCCGACCGCGTCGACGAGGGAGCGGCGGGCGCCGTCCACGTCGGGCAGCGAGCCGCCACGGCCGTTCAGGCTCCACCACGCGGAGTCGAGCAGCTCGAGCGCCGACCCCGTGTCGCGGATCTGGCGGACGGTGACCCAGCGGTCCCAGCGCGAGGCGTCCAGCGCATCGGCGCCGGCCCGGGTCGCGCCCGGGGAGATCAGGTGGATGGCGCGGTCCAGGTGCGAGCGGTTCTCGGGCGCGTCGGGGCCGGCGCCACGGTCGTACCGATCCAGCTCGGCGATCGCCGCCACCGTCTGCGACCTGGCGCTGGTGATGCTGCCTCGAAAGTCCATGCGATCCCTCCCGTCGATGCCCGGACGACGCTGCGCGCCGACGGTGCAGATCCTGATCGATCGCGCGGTCGCACGCGGCAGGCGATCCGCACGCGCGTGCTTGCACGACGTGGAGGTTGCCGCTAGGCTGGGGCGACATTCCGGGATCGTCTAACGGTAGGACATCCGCCTCTGGAGCGGGGAGTTGGGGTTCGAATCCCTGTCCCGGAACCTCACTGCCCATGCGGGTTGAGGGCAAAGCTAGCCCCCCGCATCCCCCCAACCGGTCCGACGCCGGGACGCGACAAGCCCCGCCGGCCGCGCTTCGATCACCTGCTGATCGCGGCCCTCGCGATCGGGATCGTCACGAATGTTGCTCGGCCTCGCCCAGCCGGCGCGGCGCCTCCGGAGAATCACCAGCGGAGCGAATACGCCGACTCGAGGACGAGCGCGCCTCGCGACGCGCCGAGTTCGTAGATCTGCGTCATGGAGTCGATGCGCACCGCCGACGGCAGGGACGCGTCGCTTGCGTTACTCGAGGCCGACGGGCTCTGCGCCCGGTGGTGATTCGTCGGGTCGGCGATGAGGCGGGAAATGGGGGAGCAGAGCACGTCACCTGACGATCCCGTGCTACTCGACGTCGAACTCTGCCCCGTCGTAGGGATCGATGTCTGGCTGCGGCTTCGGGCGGAACATCGCGATGCGCATGAGCGCGCGGGAGTAGCTCGAGAGGCGCGCCAGTCGGGCAGCGACAAACACCCCCGCGAGAGCCAGCAAGGCACACAAGGCGTGCCGCCACTGGTCCGGGCCGACGAGAAGGCCGATGCCACACACCGAAACGATCGCCAGCCACATCTCGACCGCACGAGCGAGGTGCGCCGCTCCATCTGCGGAGTCGGGCCGCGCTTCGAACATGGCTCGGATGCGGTCGCTTGACGCAGCAGCGGCAAGGATGATGCTCTGCGCCGCGAGCACGAGTCCGATGAGGGTGATGGCCGCACCGAACGCAGTGGCGCCAAGCGTTCTTGTCGGATCCTCCGACAGGGACCCGCCCCAGAGCCAGACACCGCCGGCTGCGCAGAGCGACGCGACCGGTACACCCCATCGATCTAGGGGCGGGTAGCGGGGATGTGCGGGGGCCGGCACGCGCACATCGTAGCGGCGGGGAAGGTCGCTACTCCCGCTCGGCGTCCCGCTCCGCGTCGAAGGTAGCGACCGCACGATCCAAGGCCGCCCAGGCCGATGCTTCGTCGAGCGCTTTCGACCGGTCAGTCGCTGCCGCAACCGTCACCCGCTCGGTAAGCGCCTGCTCGAGCATGTTCAAGGCAGGAAGTTGGTGGCCGTTCCGATCACGTCCCTCCACGATGAACGTCTTGAAAGTAGCGCCGGTGCGGCCGCCACCCTCGTAGATCTGCGCAGCGGTCTGCCTCAGTCTCCGGCGATCGCCTCCGAGCATCGATCGCATCCCGTGGCGCGCCGGATCCCGTAGCTCGAGCACTAGCTCGCGACCGCCCATTCGCTCCAGCGTGTCATTCGGCGCTGTGACGGAGGATCCCGGAGCGTCAGCCAGACGCGCTGCCTCGTCGTCGGCCAGTGAGATGCGAACGAGGTCGACATCGACGCGACGGGCGAGTTCGTCGGCGATGCTCCCGCGCAGCTCATTGTGGAGAAACAGTTTCGGGGCGATGCTCTGGGGCTTGATGAACAGGTACTTGGTGAGCGCCTTCGCCGTCGGCCCGAACGGCGGTCGCAGGATGCTCAACAAGCCGTCCTCCCGCAACCACGCGAACGAACGATGCTCCACGCCCTCATCGTCCCCGAGGGGCACTACGCGGCGGTCGCCCGTCGGCAAGTTATAGGCGTGGGGACGATCGGGCTGGACGCGACTGATCGAGAGATGGAGGGCGACACCTGGACCACGATGCGCCACGAGCGGACCACCTGACCCGGATTGCCGCAACGCACGCTCCTCGAGCCGGGAACCGTCACCGCCGGCATCTTTAAGCAGGTCGATGAGGTCGCCGATCTCCTCGAGCTTGGCGAGCGACATTGGCATCATGGTATCGGGCAGCAGGCGGTGAAAACTCACCGTGGCGTCGATGGGCTCGTACGACATAGCTACTTCACCGTCTCCGACGCCACGTCGTATGCGAACCCAAAGGCGTACGGCTTATACGTACCGTCGTAGTCGTTGAACGACGTGCCGCTGAATCGACCGGCTATTTTGGCGGGTGCGCCCTGCACGTATGCCAAGCGCACCGAGACCGCGCCCTTGAAAACGATATCGCCGCCAAACCACCGGACGTTGGTGCATCGGGCGGTTGCAGCCCCCGTCTTGGCACACCGCGGGGTGGCCCCATTCTCGAAAAAGCCGGCGCCACGCTTGAGGATCATTTTCGCGATCGCGTCGCGAACCATCGGCAAGGCAAGGGGACGCGGAGTGGCGGGGACGACGACGAAGGCACGCACCGGCGTGGCGACCACAGAAACCACATCACTGCCGTCGACCTCCGTTATTACCGGCACCCATGCCACCGCCCAGTAGCGACCGACGGGGAGGGCCGGAACGCGCGGCGCCCCAATCTCTGCCCGCCCGGAGCTGACGATGCCGGTAGTGAGGCGACCGCGGCTGTCAGTATCCGGCGATGTCGCGACCTGCACATTCGCAAACCTCATATCGGGGTTGTCGAGCGCAGCGCCGCGCACACCAAGAGTGACGTCCGCCACCGCGCGCGTGGTGGACACGGCCCGCGCCACCGGGATGTGCGCCCCCGCTGCTGGAGCTGGCAGCAATGCCAGCGGGGCGATCGTTGTCGCTCCGGCGATCGATGTCCAAGCGAGGGACCAGAACACGACGACTGGGACAATTAGCGACCCCATGCCTCGGCCACCCCCTGCGCTTGGGCGTCGAGCTCGGAGTTTTCGAACTCGCTCGATGAACGCTTCGCGCAACGGAGCCTCCTTGCGCTCCCCGGCGCTGGCGGATGACTCCGCCTCGCGAGTTTCCCGCATCAGATGTTGCACACCGTCGGCGCGGGACGCCCTGAAGAAGTCGTACACGAACACCATGCCGTCCGTTCCCGAGTCGTCGATGGAAACCACGGCGGCGATCGGTTCCGTCGCACCGCCCCGCCGCGTTACCTGCCCCAGCAAGTGCGGGTGGGCCGCGAGCCCGCGGACGTTGCCCAAGGTGCTCCCGCTGGTGGGGTGCCAGCCATGTTCAGCATCGTCTGTGTGCAGCATCATGGAATCGCCCCCAAATCGAAAAGTCGCACCATTATGGCAGGGCGGCGCCGGCGTGCTCACCGTCACATCCTTCTCCCGGAACCTCGTTGCCCGGCAGCCACGGCTGCGCCGAGGGCCGCCCCCCCGGTCCGCGTCCGGTGTGGGCTGCGGCCGTGGCCCACACCGGACCACCTGCCCCGATCACGACATACCGCGCCCTCCCCCGCCGGGAAGGAGGAGCACCATGACGATGATCTCGCGCACTCCCCCACCCATCATGTCCCCGATCCAGCACGACGCCGTGCCGAGCTTCGGGCACGGCGTGCCCGTCGGCCCGCCGACCGATGACGGGGGTGCGGTGGGGCCGCCACCGATCGGGTCGGGCGGCGGCTGGGGCACACCGCCCACCGCGCCGCCGACGCCACCGACGACCCCACCGGCCAGCGGCGTGCCGACGACCCCGACCGTGCCACGCACCGACCTCGCGGCCGGGATGGTCGACGACGTCACCGAGGCGGCGCGCCTCGTCGGGCGAGCCGGCGAGCTGCTCCAGGGCGTGCCGACCAGCGACCACGGCGACGAGTCCACGAAGGAGCTGCGCATCCGCGTGTTCAAGACGAACATGGCGGCGCAGAAGCGGATCGAACGCCAGATCGACGCTGGCAACCCCTCCGACATCCTCAGCCAGCTGCGCCGCGCCGACGCGTCGCTCGAGGATGCCAACTGGCAGCTCGCCAAGAAGCCGAGCCCGGACGGTCGCTTCAACGGCGTCGACGTGCCCGGCGCGGTACGCGACACCGCCGAGGGTGCCCGCATCCTGGGTGACCTGCTGCGCATCGCCACGAGCTCGCCCACCAAGCCGGGTGGTGGTGGCGGGATCCCGCAGCCGCCGACCGACGGGCCCGACACGCCGCCGCCCAGTGGCCACGACGACGGCGGCGACACGCAGCCCACTCCGCCGACCGCACCGACGACCCCGCCGGCTGGCGGCGGCGACGACGGCTACCCGGACGAGAGCGAGTTCCCGCCGATCAACAACGCGGGCGGCTGACCGAGCACGAGCGTCGAGCGAGCCGGCTCACCCGAACGGCAGGGTGAGCTGGCCGCCGCCGTCGTCGCGTTCGTCGCGCTCCAGCGCGACCGGCGCGTCACCGACGGCGCGCGTCGCCGGCCACGCCTCCATGCGCGCTGCCGGGAACGGCCGCAGCAGCTCCAGCAGCAGCTCCGTGGCCTCCGCCGGG
This sequence comes from Thermoleophilia bacterium, assembly GCA_025964465.1. Lineage (GTDB taxonomy): Bacteria > Actinomycetota > Thermoleophilia > Gaiellales > SKUG01 > JAGQUL01. The sequence continues at coordinate 785 of JAOPYS010000306.1, read as the reverse complement.
GTCTCCAGCCACGCCTCGGCGTCCTCGCGGTCGAGGATCGCCGGCATCCGGTCGTGGATCGGCGCGCACAGCTCGTTGGGCGCGGTGGTGAGGATCGAGAACGTCAGCTCCGGCACGTTGTCGGGCGTGGTCCACACCTCGGAGATGCCGGCCAGCAGGAACGGCTCGACCTCCTCCTCCGGCGATGCGTCGTGGCCCAGCCGCACGCCCGTCTCGGGGTGGATCGCCTCGCCGCGGACGCGGATCGAGTGCGGCGTGCGCGCACCCTTGGGCCCCGACCACTCGTAGAAGCCGGTCACCGGCACGAGCACGCGGCCGCGCCGCACCGCGGTGCGGAACGCCGGCTTGTCGGCCACCGTCTCGGCGCGCGCGTTGATGAGCGGGCGCAGGGACTGCCCCGGCCGGCGCGCCCACGCGGGCACGAGACCCCACTCCGCTGGCTGCAGCACGCGCTGGCCGTTCGCCGCCAGGGCCAGCACGGGGAGCAGCTGCGTCGGGGAGGCGTTCCACGTCGGCTGCACGTTGCCGGCCGCCGGTTCGGCGTCGAGCAGGTTGGCGAGGGTGCGCCCCGGGAGCGCCAGCTGGTACCGACCACACATGCCTGCAGGTTATCGCTCGACCACGACGGCGTCGCGTCGATGCCGGAGCAGGTCCGCGAGCACCAGCGCGACACCGGTGCCCAGGCACCACCCGGCGACGACGTCCGTCGGGTAGTGCACGCCCGCGACGACACGCGACAGGCCCACGGTGCCGGCGAACAGCACGCCCAGCACCAGCGCGATCCG
>JAOPYS010000212.1 GCA_025964465.1 Thermoleophilia bacterium | reverse complement strand
CTGATGCGCGCGCTCATCGCCGGCGGGGGCGGGTTCATCGGTTCGCACCTCGCCGACCTGTTGCTGGCACGCGGTGACGAGGTGGTGGCGGTCGACCACTTCGTCACGGGTCGGCCGGTCAACGTCGCCCACCTGCGCGACCACGATCGGTTCACGATCGTCGAGCACGACATCACCACCGACATGCCCGCGGCGGTCCTCGACGATCACTACGACGCCGTGCTGGACCTCGCCAGCCCTGCCTCGCCGCTCGACTTCGCGACGCTCCCGCTGGAGATCCTCGCCGTCGGATCAACCGGCACGCGCAACCTGCTCGAGCTGGCCAAGCGCGACACCGCCCGCTTCTTCCTCGCCTCCACGAGCGAGGTCTACGGCGACCCGCTCGTGCACCCGCAGCCGGAGAACTACTGGGGCAACGTCAACCCGATCGGCCCGCGCGGCGTCTACGACGAGGCGAAGCGCTACGCCGAGGCGCTGACGATGGCGTACCACCGCCAGCAGGGCGTGGACACCTGCATCGTGCGCATCTTCAACACGTACGGGCCGCGCATGCGGGCGTTCGACGGTCGCGCCATCCCGACGTTCGTGCGCCAGGCGATCAGCGACCAGCCGATTACGATCTTCGGCGACGGCAGCCAGACGCGCAGCTTCTGCTACGTCGCAGACCTGGTCGACGGGCTCGTGCGCCTCGCCGAGAGTGGCGAGCACCTGCCGGTCAACATCGGCAACCCGAACGAGTACACGATGATCGAGCTGGCCGAGGCGATCATCGAGGTGCTCGACTCGAGCTCGACGATCGTGCACGAGTCGCTGCCGGTCGATGACCCCCAGCAGCGCAAGCCCGACATCGGCGTGGCCCGCGAGCTGCTCGGATGGGAGCCGAAGGTCTCACTGCTCGAGGGGCTGCGCGAGCTGCTGGAGCGCTCCTCGCGCGCCACGCTGCTGGGCCGGCAGGAGAGCGAGCGCACGCCCGTCGTCGCGCGCTGACGCTTCAGCGTTGCTGCTTCGAAGGTTCGTTGCGGAACGATCAGCCGCAGGTGCAGCGGATGCGGCGCACGGCCACGGCCGAGGCGCGGCCCGCGGTGTCGCGCAGCTGCACGCGCACGGCGTGGGTGGCGGTGCCGCGCGGCAGGGTGAGCGAGTAGCTCGCGCGCACGCGGATCCAGCGGCCCCAGGAGCGGCCGTCGATGCGCACGCGGACGAGGCTGATGCGCCCGCCGTTGCCGGCGCGGCCGCGGACGCGGAGTGTCACGAGCCGCTTGGCGGTCACGAACGGGAGCGTGATGCCGACCACGCGCGGTGGGCTCGCTTCGGGCTGTGCCGCGGCGGTGCTGGCCACCAGGGTCGGCGGGCTCGCGGGCGCCGGCTCCCAGTTGGTGCGCGTGGCGACGCCGCCCACCCACCAGCGGCCGCCCGGGCCGTTGTACTCGATGTTGCCCGAGCCGACATTCGCCAGCGCGGCGTCGTAGCGGTACTGCACCGTGCCGGTCGCGACGGCGTTGCCGCCCACCACGAGCGTGAGCGCCACCACCGCGGGCGTGGTCTGCAGCGTCGCGGGGTCGGTGACCGTCGCGAGCATCCCCCAGCGGCCCTTGGACTCGGCCTCGAAGGGATCGACGCGGAACGGCTGCCCACCGAACGGCCCGCTCACCGTGCGCGCCGTGAGCGAGGCGTCGCGCCCGTCGGCGCCGTGCACCGCGACCGTGCCGCCCTCCACGATCTGGATCTCACCGGGCTCGGTCGGCGCCCACGTCGTGCCCGCTGCGCTGATCGCGCGGATCGAGAACCACGTGCGAAGCTCCCGCACGCTCGGATCGGCGTTGAAGCTCGCCTTGTAGTTGTCGGTCACCGGGTCGACGATCGACATCGTCTCCGCGGCAGCGCTGGACGCGCACACCGCCGCGGCGAGCATCGACAACAGGGTCAGGGGGAGGAGTCGGGGGCGTCGGGGGCGTCGGGGGCGTCGCATTCCTCCAGTGTGGCCGCTTCCGCGCAGCGCGCAACCCGAACTCGACGATAGCGCGCCGAAGTCGCGCTCAGCCCACGTCGACGCGCGGGGCCAGCGAGGCGCGTACGCCGTCGCGCCACTCGCCCATCGCGGGGGTGCGCGGGTCGGTGACGCGCAGCACCGAGACCGCCGCGCGCTTGGCAGGACGCGGGTAGGCGTCGCTCGTGGTGGGGCGCACCTCACACTCCAGGCCCAGCTCCTCCACCACGGCCGCCGCCAGGTCGCGCCACGTCGCCTCCGGCCCGTCGACCAGGTGGTGCGTGCCGCCGATGCGGTCGACCGCGCACGTGAGCAGCGCGTCGGCCAGGTGCCCGCACCACGTCGGGTTGCCGCGCTGGTCGTCGACCACGTCGAGCGCATCGCGGTCGCGCGCGGCGCGCGCGATGGTCTGCACGAAGTTCGGGGCCTGCGCGCTGAACAGCCACGCGGTGCGTGCGATGCACGCCGCGTCGCCCAGCTCGTCGCGGATCGCCGCCTCGCCCGCCAGCTTGCTCTCGCCGTAGACGTTGATCGGCCCGGTCGCGTCGCCCTCGGCGTACCCCTCAGGCGCGGTGCCCGGGAAGACGTAGTCGGTGCTCACCGCCACCAGGTGCGCGCCCGTCGCGCGGCACGCCTGCGCCACCGCGCGGCTTCCCGCCTCGTTCACGCGGAACGCGCCCTCGCGGTCGGCCTCCGCGCCGTCCACGTCGGTCCACGCCGCGCAGTGCACGACCGCCGCCGGGCGCATCCCCTCGACGAGCTCCAGCACGCGCGCCGCGTCGGTGACGTCGAGCTCCGCCCGCCCGAGGCCGACCGCGTCAATCCCGCGACGCGCAGCCGCCTCGACCACCGCGGCGCCGAGCTGGCCACCCGCCCCCGTCACGAGGATGGTGGAGCGGTCGGGGTCGACGGCGGAGGCGTGCGCGGAGTCGGACATGCCGACGATCCTACGCGGGGTCCACGTCCACGCTGCGCACGCCGACGAGCTCCAGCGAGTCAGCGGCCCCGGCATCGCGGCGGTAGCTCGTGGACTCGATCGTCATCGCCGCCACGACACGCTTGCTCGCCTCCAGCGCGCTGTCGAGCGCGTCGGAGGCCTGGTCGGCCAGCCCCAGCTCCATGGCGAGCTTGGCCTCAACCAGCAGCTGGATGACGTCGTCGTTGATCTCCAGCGCGCGGCTCGCGGACAGCGCCGCCTCGGCGTCGTGGCGGCGCCTGCGCTCGTCGGCGTAGCGTTGCGCCCGCGCCATCGCCTCCGCGCAGCGCTGCCCGAGCGCCGTCAACAGCGCGCGGTCCACGGTGGAGAACTCGCGCGGCGTGTCGTAGCGCACGTTGATGGCGCCGAGCGCCGGCTGGCCCTCGATCGCCACCAGCGGGATGGAGGCGCACGCGTGATCGGCGGGGTCCAGGCGGCTCACGCCCGGCAGCTCCTCGAGCAGGCGCTCGTTGCTGCCCACGAACAACGGCGTGCCGCGTCGCACGGCGTGTGCGATCGGCAGGTTGGCGTCGATCGGCAGCTCCAGCTGCTCGGCCGGCACCGCCTCGTACCCCGCGAAGCGGCTCACCCGCAGCGTCTCGCCGCCGTCCCCGACGATCGCCAGGAACCCGGCGTCCGCGCGCAGCGCGCGCAGGCCGGTGGAGAGCATCACGGAGGCGACCTCGTCGGGCGTCGCGGCCGCCGACATCTCCGCGAACACGTGCGCGATGCCGGCCAGCAGCTCCAGCTCGCGGCGCTGCTCGTCAGGTGTCTCGGGGGTGTCGGGCGCCTCGGCGGCGTCGTTGCCGATCACACCATCGCCTCGCGCGCAGCCGCGGCGGCGCGCACGGTGGCGACGAGGTCGCGCGGATCGGCGCCCTTCTCCACGAAGTCGGTGGCGCCCAGCTCGAGCGCGCGGGCGCGGATGCGTGGGTCGACCATCGCGGTGCACATGACGATCGTCGCGTCGGGCGCCGCGGCGCGGATGCCGGGGATCGCCTCGAGCCCGTCCATCACCGGCATGGCGATGTCCAGCAGCACCACCTCGGGCTGCAGCGTCCGCGCAGCCTCGACGCCCGCCGCGCCGTCGGCGGCCTCGCCGGCGACCGTGAAGTCGTCCTCGGCGTCGAACACGATCCGGTACAGCGCGCGGAGCGGTTCGGCATCGTCACAGAGCAGGATGCGGATGGGAGCCATTCGGTCAGGGGCGGGACGGGGCGTCGTCCACGGGCGTGCCGGGCGGGCGCGCGGCATGGAGATATTCTAGCGAGTCCTCGAGCTTGCGGCACCACGCCCGCGGGTAGGCGCACGCACATGGAACCGACCACTGCGCTCGCCACCGCCCCCCGGATCGTCTCGACCACGCCGACGGGCGAGGTCTCCACCGACGAAGCCGCGACCATCGCGCTGTACGGGTGGGAGGACGCCGTCGCCTCGCGCGACACCGCGATGCTGGCCGTGGGGCGCACGGGGCGCCTGCACGTGGACGTCTACCCGGCGCAGGGCACGGCCCGCGGCAGCGTGGTGTTCGTCGGCGGGCTCTCCAACCACGCGCTGGGGTCGGCGTCGTTCGAGTGGCAGCTGTCGCTGCGCGGGTGGAACGTGGTCGGCGTCGACCTGCGCGGCCACGGGCGCTCGAGCGGGCGACGCGGCGACTTCACCATCCCCATGGTGGTGGAGGACCTGGAGGCGGCCGTCGCCTACGCACGCGAGCGGTTCGGCGGCGAGGTGGCGCTGATGGGGTCGAGCCTCGGTGGCTTCTACGCGCTGTGCGGCGCCAACGCCATCGACGGCATCCGCTGCACCGTCAGCCACTGGATCTACCTGCCGAGCGTGCCGATCACCAAGAAGGACGCGCGCATGCGCCCGGTGGCGCTGCTGCTGGACCGCGTGGCGCCCAACATGCGCCTGCCCACCACGCAGGTCGCCAACTGGGACGGCGTCTGCGAGGACCCCGAGCTCAGGCGCAAGTGCTTCGACGACCCGTTGATGGCGTGGAAGTACTCTGCGCGCGCGCTGGCGTCGGGGTTCCGCTACGACCCGCCGCGCCCGCTCGTTGACCTGCGCACGCCGCACCTCGTGGTGATCGGCGAGCAGGACACGATGACGCCGATGCCGTACACCAAGGGCATCTACGACCAGCTCCGGGGCGACAAGGAATGGGCCGTCATCCCCGCCGCCGGGCACATGGGCGGCCTGGTCGAGCACCAGGACGAGATGCTCGACGTCGTGGACGACTTCCTCGGCCGGCGCATGGGCGCGGACGCGAGCACCGGGCACGCCGCCGTCACCTCCGACGACTGACCAGACCAGACCCCTTCCACTATGAGGTCGATCGTGCCGCTCAGCGGCAGGAACGACCTCATAGTGGAAGGGCGGGGTCAGGGGCGAAGCTTGCCGGCCTCGCGGGCGTGGTTGGCGGCGCGGATGCGGGCGCGGCGCTGCTCGTGGCGGGCGTCGGCGACGGCGCGCTCGACCTCGGCGCGCTGCACGGCGCGCACCCAGATCCAGCCGAGCACGGTGCCCGCCCCGCCAAGCTGCAGCAGGCGGAGCTTCCACTTGCGCGGGTCAAGCACCCTCGCTGCAATCATCAGGACGCGCAGCTCCATCAGGCGGTCGTCCCGGCCGGCGCGTACACCGAGCGCACCCACTCCACCTCGCGTGCCAGGCCCTCCGCCAGCTGCACCTTCGGCTCGAAGCCGAGCGCCTCGCGCGCGCGGGTCGTGTCGGCCGAGGTGTGGCGCACGTCGCCCGGCTGCGTGTCGCCGAAGTCGGCCGCGACCGGGGAGC
>JAOPYS010000278.1 GCA_025964465.1 Thermoleophilia bacterium | reverse complement strand
CAACGTGGCGCCCCGTGCCGTGCATCCGCAGCAGCCAGTCGACCTCCTCGCCGTACATGAAGTACGCCTCGTCCATGAGCCCGACGGCGTCGACCGCGTCACGCGGCACCAGCAGGCACGCCCCCGTGGCCCAGTCGATGCGGCCGGGCCGGTCGAGGTCCACGCCCGCGCCGTAGAACGCGTTGGTCACCCGGCTGCGGGGCGCGAGCCGACGCAGGTAGAGGAACTCCGTCGCGTAGCGCCACACCGTGGGAAACCCGCGCACGGAGCGCTGCGGGGAGCGATCCTCGTTGAGCAGGCGCGGCGCGACCGCGGCGACCGTGCCCGCGGGCTCGGCGTCCAGCCGCTCGAGCATCGTCCGCACTGCGCCCGGCTCCAGGTACGCGTCGGAGTTGAGCAGCAGGAAGGCGCGACCCGACGCGGCGAGCATCCCGGCGTTGTTGCCTGCCGCCATCCCGCCGTTGCGCCCCGTCTCCAGCACGCGGACCCCGGGAAACGTCGAGCGGACGTGCTCCGCCGTGCCGTCCGTCGAGGCGTTGTCGACGACCAGCACCTCGACCTCCACACCGCGCGAGCCGGCGCCGAAGGCCGCGTCGAGGCACGGATCGATGTGGTCCAGCGCGTTCCACGCGACCACGATGATGGAGACGTCGACGGGCACGTACACATCCTACGCGCGCGGCGCCCGCACGCCCCGCGCGCGCACGACCGGGTGCCGGCTCAAGCTTTTCCCTGCATCCGCCGATGTCGCGCGGGATGGCCACCTCGCCCACAGGTCGGCCGGCCGCCGAAGGCGTGCCCGGCCCTGCGTTCGATGCGCCCGACGAGACGTCGGTGGCGCTCGTCCCGCGCGCGGCTGCCGTGGTCCTGCTCGTCGCCGCCGCGTCGATCGGCTGGTTCAGCCTCCGCAGCGTCCTCACCTCCGACGCGTCGCACACGATCGGCGGCATCGCCTCGATGGTGCTGCCCGCCCTCCTCGCCTGCTGGCTCGCGCTCGGCGTCTCGCGCCGCGACGACCTCGCCCGTCGCGAGCTCACCGGCTGGGTGTTCGTCGGGCTGGCCGCCGGCGCCGCCTCCGTCTTCTCCCTCGTCGTGCTCCTCCCCGACGGGGCAGCGCAGGGCGGGGCCGTCCCGCTCGTGGGGGCCATCGCCCACATCGTGCTCCTGCTCTGCGGAACGATCGGCGTCCTGCACTGGGTGCGGCGCCTGTCGCCCGCCGCCACCGTCGGCACGCTGCTCGACCTGTCGTGCGTCGCGGTGCTCGCGTACGTCGTGTCGTGGAAGACCATCCTCTCCTCCGCCCTCATGGGCACCGCGGACACCGAGGGGATGATCGACTCGATCACCATCCTGGCCACGCCCGCGCTCGGCACGCTGCTGCTGGTTGCGGTGGTCACGGTGCTGAGCCAGGTCGGGCGCGAGGACATCCGCGGCTCCGAGCTGCTCGCCACGTTCGGGCTCGGCGGCATGGTGGCCAGCGACCTGGGCATGTCGCTCAAGGGTGTCGGCAACGGCGGGCTCGACGACGCGTGGCACGACACCATCCTCGGCGTCGGCTCCGTCCCGTTCGTGGCGATCGGCTGGCTGCTCGGCATCGCGGCCGTGGGCTTCGGCGGCGCGCTGCGTCGACACGCGCCACAGGTGGGCACGCAGGTGCCGCTGATGGAGCGCAGCACGACGTGGGAGCTGCTCGTCTCGCTCATCCCGTTCGCGCTGCTGGGCGGCGTGCTGGCGACCACCGCCTCCACCGGCGTCGGTGACGGCCTCGCCTCGCGCGGGTTGCTCACCGTGCTCGGTGCGCTGCTGCTGCTGCGCTGCACGCTCGTGGCGGTGAGCGCGATCCGCTCCTCCCGCACCTCCAACACCGACCACCTCACGCACGCGCTCAGCCACCGGCAGTTCCAGGAGCGCATCCCGATCGACGTGGAGCGGGCGCTGGCGTCGGGCGATACCTACGCGCTCATCGCCCTGGACATCGACGACTTCGGCGTGCTCAACGATTCCTACTCGCACGCGGAGGGTGACCGGTTCCTGCAGGAGGTCGCGTGGAGCATCCGCCGCGTGCTCGCGCCGGGGCAGTTGCTCTTCCGCAACGGTGGCGACGAGTTCGCCATCGCGCTGCCCGGCCTGGACAAGGCCGCCGCGACCGAGCTCGCCCGCCGCGTGGCGCAGGCCACCGGGGAGATCCGCCCGCGCACCACCGTGTCACCGACGCTGTCGATGGGCATCGCGGCCGTCCCCGAGGATGCGGCCACCGCGCACGACCTGGTGCACGTGGCCAACGGCACGCTCTACTGGGGCAAGCTGCACGGCAAGGCATCGATCACCGCCTACGACCCCGAGGTCGTGAAGGTGCTGAGCGCGGACGAGCGGCTCGAGGTCATGGAGCGCAACGCGCGACTGCGGGCCGTGCTGGCCCTGGCGCGTGCGCTTGACGCGCGGGACGCGTACACGGCGCGCCACTCCGAGAACGTCTCGCGCTACTCGGTGGCGATCGCGACGGAGCTCGGGTGGACGACCGACCGACTCGAGCTGCTTCGCGTCGCCGGCCTGCTGCACGACGTCGGCAAGATCGGGGTGCGCGACAGCACGCTGCGCAAGAGCGCGAAGCTGTCGCCCGCGGAATGGATCGAGATGCAGGGCCACCCGGTGCTGGGCGCGCGCATGATCGCGGGCGTCTCCCCCGAGGAGATCGTGCCGTGGGTGGTCAGCCACCACGAGCGGATGGACGGCGCAGGCTACCCGCACGGGCTGGTGGGCGAGGCCATCCCCGACGGCGCACGCGTGCTGGCGGTGGCCGACACGTTCGACGCGATGACGAGCAGCCGTTCCTACCGCCCGGCCATGTCGCCGCTGCGCGCGATCAACGAGCTCGTCAACGGCGCCGGGGTGCAGTTCGACCCGGACGTCGTGCGCGCCTTCATCTCCGCACTCAAGCGCAGGACCATCGACCTGGGCGAGGTCGAGCTGGCCGCGCGCACGGCACCGGCGCAGGAGCAGCACGAGGCTGCGCCCGGCGAGGATGGCGAGCTGGTCGCGGTGGTCGACCCGGAGTTCCGCCGCCCCGAGGACGTCGTCGACCCGGACGCGAACGACGAAGAGGACTTCCTCCTTCCCAGCGCCGCCTGACGCAGGTGCCCGGGCGGCACGGTGCGGTCGACCCTGGACGCGCGAGGCCGCTGGGCGGGCGCACACGACCACGGTGAGGACGGCGCGGCGAACGCGTGGTGCATCACGCCCGCTGGGCGGGCGCGAACGTACGGGGTTGCCTCAGGCCATCCGCCTCAGGCGGCGCGGTGGTCGTCGACGTCGCCCTCGGCGGCGTCCGACGGGAGGTCCAGGTCCTGGACCAGCTGCAGCCACGGCTCACCGGGCGGCACGCGGCTCGGGTCCGAGTCCGCGCGCGGCGCCTCCGGCTGCGCGCCGGCGGCCGGCTCGGGCAGGTCGCGACCGAGCAGGTCGTCGAGGCCCGCGTCGAGCGAGGGCTCCGGCATCGAGCGCAAAGTCATGCCGTAGGCGTGCCGCGACCAGTCGAGGACGAGCTGCTCCGCGAAGTTGCCGTCGAACCCGCGTGCGAGCAGGTCCTCCCAGTAGGTCGCCTGGAGCTCCGCGAGCATGCGCAGGCGGTCCTTGACGACCATGGCTTCGTGCAGGGTTCGCAGTTCGTCGTCCATCCTCCATCCCTCGACCGCGCGGCGGCGAAGCTGAAGGTCGAAAGTCGGCCGTTTAGCGATGCGCGACCCGCGAACGGGTCAGGCGGAGGGGAAGACGTCGAAATGGGCGGAGGTCGCGCCGGCGCACGTGTCCTCCACGAAGGCCATGCCGGCCGCCGCTGCGACGTCCCGCGCCTCGGTCGAGGTGATGCCCTTCTGCAGCCACAGCGCCTTCGCCCCGATCGCCGCGGCCTGCCGCGCGATGTCGGGCGCGTCGGCCGAGGGGCGGAACACGTCGACGATGTCGACCGGCACCGGCACGTCGGCCAGCGTGGGGTACGACTTCAGGCCGCCGACCTCGGTCGCGTTCGGGTTGACCGGGATGACCGTCCAGCCGCGCCGGACCAGCTCGGCCGGCGCGAACGACGCCGGCTTGCTCGGGTCGGTGGACATCCCGACGACCGCGATGGTCTTCGCGGCGCGGAGCAGTGCGACGGGGTCGGCGGCGACGGGCGCGGAGGTCAGGTTCATGCTGCGGCCCCGGGCACCGCGTCGACGGGGCTCGGCCGTCCGCCGTGCCACCCGCCGGCGTAGGTGGAGACCATGGCGCCGACCTGCTGGTCCTTCGTGTACTGGTACGAGTAGTCGGTCGGCATCGCCGACTTGATCGCCGCGAGGCGGGTGCCGATGCTGACGAGCTCGTACGGGCTGGCCAGCGCCGTGTCGAGCACCGACAGCTGCTGGTCCTTCGTGTACTGGTACGAGTAGTCGGTGGGGAGCGCGGCCTTCACGGCAGCGGCGGCGGATGTCAGTTCGGCGCCGGTGCGGGCCCCTGAGAGCGCAGCGGAGAAGACCTGGCCCTGCTGGTCGCGCGTGTACTGGTACGAGTAGTCGGTGGGGAAGGCTGCCTTCACGGCGGCGAACAGCTCGCCGGTGTCGGGCGGGCTGGGGCGACCGGTCGGCACGGCCCCGGAGAACACCGGGAGGGGGAAGGCGGCAGGAGCGACGGCGAGGTTCATGTCGCGATCATGTCGGCGCGCTGGCGACTCAGGGTCCCGCGGGTCGCGGGCTGGCCGCTTCGGTCGGTGCGGGTGACCCGCTCGACCCCGCGCCGCGACGCGCCGCATGCGCGGATCTGGTCGCCACGTACAGGACCTTCTCCACGCGCGCGTGCGCGAGGCCGTTCACGTCGACCAGCTCGACCTCGTAGGTGCGGTCCACGCGCCCGCCGCCATCGGCGACCGCGGCGCGGATGGCATCGACCTCCGCGTCGTCCACGGTGAACGTCGCGTGCAGCGTGGTCCTCCCGGGCCGCAGGAACCGGATGCTCGCCGCCTTGTCCCACACCACGTACTCCGGCCCGAGCCGCTGGATCAGCATGAGCATGAAGAACGGATCGACCACGCCGTACAGGCTGCCGCCGAAGGTCGTGCCCACGTAGTTGCGCGTGCGCCACGACAGCGGCAGCCGCACCCGCAGCTCGCTCCAGTCCTCCGCGATTCGTGTCACACGCCCACCCGTGCCACGGATGCACGGCCACAGGTTGAACACATGGCGCGCGATGCGCGGTCGACCGAGGGCGGCGGAGCGGAGGGACATGGGCCGTGCATACCCAGCCGTCCGATACCATCCTGTTCGGGGGCGATTAACTCAGCCTGGTTAGAGTGTCTCCTTTACACGGAGAAAGTCGGCGGTTCGAATCCGTCATCGCCCATGTCACGGCCGAGTGCGTCACGGGCGTGCCGGTATGCGGCGATCCTGTGACGCACTCCCCTCATCGCCCGCCGTGGGCGAGCCCGAGCAGGCGCAGGAAGCGGCCACCGCCCCAGGGGACCGTGGCGCCGGCGTGTTCGAGGCGGGCGCGGAGCTCGCGGTCGCTGGTGGCGACGCGGACTGAGCGGCCGGTGGCGACAGCGGCGGTGGCGCGGGCGACGAGCTCGTCGTCTGCGTAGTCGACCTCGACCACCTCGACGACACCCGTCGGTTCGGCGTTGCGAAGGACGCCGTCGACGACGAGCACGACATCGGCGCCTGCCGCCTCCCGGTCCTCCTCCGCCCAGTGCTCGAGCGCGGCGAGGAACCGCGCGTCGTCGGGGTTCGGCCAACCGGACCGCTGCACGTTGCGGGCGTCGACGAGCACGAGTTCGCGGGATGGTTCGGCCATGGCATCGAAAGCCTCGCACGCGGGAACCGTTGCGACATGGAAGATCCCACACTGTCGCGCTACCGTACGTTCCTGGTCGGCTGGACGGGCGTCATGCTCGCCCACTTCACCTACGTCCAGTCGAAGACGGGCTGGGGTGCGCGCGAGGTGGCGTGGCACCCGTGGAACCTGTGGCACCCGTTCTACTTCGGCGTGGTCAACGCGACGTTCGTGGTGATCCCCTTCCTCGTGTTCGGCATCGGCATCGCGCGACGCTACGGCGGCTGGTCCAGTGCGATCGGTCGCGCCATCCTGCTGCTCGGGACGGGCACCTCGCTCTGGGGCCTCGGCAACTTCTACTGGTTCGTCCAGAACGCGAAGGGCGAGGAGGCGCCGTACCCCTCGCTGGCCGACGCCGGCTACCTCGCCGTGCTGCCGTTCGCGGCGTGGGCGCTGTGGGAGCTGGCCCGCGTGGTCGGCATCGACCGCAGCGACTGGGCGCTGCTGCCGCTCGCGCTCGCGGTGGCCTTCCCCCTCAACGCGTGGATCATGCTGCCGCAGGGGATCGGCGCCGGGACGTTCGACACCCCCCTCACCACCGCGATCTCCACCACCTACATCCTGAGCGACGTGGTGCTGCTCGGCGTCGGCATCATCGTGGCGACCGGGGCGCGCCGCGCCGCCGGCGGCCGATTCTTCGCGCCCGTGCTGGCGGTCGTCGGATCGATCTTCCTGCTCTACGTGGGCGACCTCGTCTTCAACTACCGCATCGCGAAGGAGCTGTTCTACAACGGCGAGGTCAGCGACCTGCTCTACGGCGCCTTCATCATCCTGGCCGCCACCGCGACGTGGCTGTTCCTGCGCGCGGACGTGCGTGCCGCAGCTGCGGTGGCGCAGGTGGACGACGCCGACTGGGAGCCGGTCGGTTCCGCGCAGGAGCGGGCCGGCGGCGTCGCGCTGGCGCCGCTCGACGAGGTGGCGACGGCGATCCTGCGCGGGCAGGAGCGGGTCATGGGCGAGCACGCCGCGCGCGGCGTGGCGCGGTCGGTGGCGGGGATCGAGGTCGCCGCGGACGGCGTGGTGAGCGCGACCCAGGCGGATGCGATCGATGCGATGGTGCGGGAGTTCCGCGCGCTGGCCGGTCCGCTCGGCGAGATGGCGTGCTGGACCGCGGCACGCCCCGCGCTGGCGCGTCACCCGGAGATCGACGTCGCCAGCCTGCGCCGCTTCCGCGGCGACGTCACCCCGCCGCCGCGCACCGTTCAGGCGGCGTAGGGCACGGCCTCGATCGCGGCGTCGGCCGCGCTCGGCAGCTGGAAGCGGCTCGCCACTTCCGACAGGACCTCCGACATGCGTGCGGTCTCGGCCGCGCTCGCGTCGAGCTCCTGCATGGATGCGCTCGTCTGCTCGGTCGCGGCGCTGACCGCCTCCGTCGAGAGTGACGCCGCAACCGCGACCTCGGAGACCTGCTCGAGCGACCCGAGGATGCCGGCGACCCGCGTGCTCGCGTCGTCGACGGCGGCCCGGATCTGGTCGAACGCGTCCCGCGCCTGGGCCACCACCTCGGTGCCCTCCACCGCGCGTGCGGCCGTGCGCTCCACGACCTCCACCGTCCGCTCCGTCTCCTCCTGGATCTCCGCGACGAGCACCGCGATCTGCCCGGCGGAGTCCTGGCTCTCGACGGCGAGCTTGCGCACCTCGTCGGCCACGACCGCGAACCCGCGCCCGTGGTCACCCGCGCGGGCGGCCTCGATCGCCGCGTTGAGCGCGAGCAGGTTGGTCTGGTCGGCGATGCGCGTGATCATCCCGACGAAGTCGACGATCCGCGCGGAGCGACCCGACAGCGAGTGGATGGCGTCGCGCACCTCGTGCGAGGCGGACGCCAGCGACTGCATGGTGCCATCGGCGAGCTCGACGCTCTGAACGCCGGCCGCGGTGACGCCGAGCGCATCGGTGGCGCTCGTCGCGGCGAGCTCCGCGTCCGCGCGTGTGGCGTGCAGCACCTGCACCTGGCGCTCGGCGCCGGCGGCGAGCTGGCCGGTCTGCACGGCCACCTCCTCCATGCCGCGGCTGACCTCGCCCGAGACGCTCGTCATGCTGGAGGAAGACTCCTCAATGTTGGTGGCGGCGGCGCGCAGCTCGCCGACGGTGGTGCGCAGGCCGGCGACCATGCCGGCGAGGGCGAAGCCCATCAGGTCGCGCTCGCTCCACGCCTCGATCTGCACGGTGAGGTCGCCGTCGGCGATGCGGCGCGCAGCCTCGGCGAACTCGCGCTGGCGACCCTGCAGCAGGGCGAGCGCCGAGCCAAGCTCGTCGTCGGTGGAGAAGCTCACGTCGCGGGCGAGGTCGCCCTCGGCCAGGCGCTGCACGCAGCCCGTCCAGTCGGCGACCTGCCGGTCGAGTTCGATGGCGGCCTCGGCCGCGTCGCGCTGCCCGTCGAGCACTGCGGACACGAGCTGGTCGAGCGCTGCGTCACCCGTGGCGACGGGGGCGGCCTCGTCCCCGCTCATCGCGGAGCGCAGGCCGGACGCGATGGCGTCGACCTGGCCCTGGGCCACGTTGCGCGCTGCGGTCGCGCGCCGCAGAAGGGCAACCGCCCACCCCATGGCGCCGAGGAAGGAGACCGCGGCGATGGCCGCGACGACGCCGGGGCGAGCCCCACCGACGGCCGCGGCGGACACCACCAGCGCTGCACTCGCCGCTGCGACGAGCAGGGTGGCGATCGGGGCACTGGGAGCCTGGCGGTGGCCGAGCATTGGGCGTCCTTCCATGACGTCGAACTGCCCTCGCGTCCTCGGCATCGACGCTCCGGAACTTGAACGGTCCCGACCCGTCGGTCAGGCGTCGCCGAACGCGGCGAGCGCGCCCGTGAAGCGGGCGTCGCCGGCCACCGGGACGATGACGCAGGCCAGGTCGCGCTGCGCCGCCTCCTCCCCCGCCCGGGCGAAGCCGGCGAGCATCAGCGACGTCGCCCACACCTCCGCCTGCATTGCCGACGGGGCCACGACCGTGACCCGCAGCACGTCGGTCTCGGCGGCGCTGCCGGTGCGCGGGTCGAACACGTGGTGCAGCAGCCCGGTGCCGCCCGCGGCGTGCCACACGCGGCGGTCCTGCCCGCTCGTGGCGAGGCCGCCGAACCCCACGGCCATGGAGTGCACGCGCTCGCCGTCGGACACGCCGACCGGCCACGGCTCGTCGCCGTCGACGACGTGCACGGCGAGGTCGCCGCCGAGGTTGACGAGGCACGACGCCTCGCTCGCCGCGGCGAGCCGCGCGCACAACCGGTCGGCCGCCCAGCCCTTGGCGATCCCGCCGAGGTCGAGCCGAACGCCCGGTCGCAGCCGCACCACGCCGGCGTCGTCGATCGTGAAGGACGGGCCTGCCGGGACATCGGGGAGCTCCGCGGGGCGGGCCAGGTCGTGTTGCGCGCCGCGCGCCCGGTCCGCCTCGGAGGGCTTGTTGAGCTGCTCGAACGAGCGGTCGTAGCCCGCTTCGCGGACCTTCGCCCCGACGCCGATGTCGAATCGCCCGCCGGTCTCGACGGTGGCCCGCGCGGCGGCGCGCAGGATGTCGGCGAACGGGCCCCGCACCGTGCCGTGGCCGCGGTCGTTCAGCTGTTCGAGGTCGGAGGTCGGCTGGAACCGGCTCAGGCGCGCGCTCAGCTCGTGCAGCTCCGCCTCCGCGCGCGTGAGCAGCGGACGCGCCACGTCCTCGTCCGCGCGGATCAGCAGCTGCGCGTCGGTGCCCATGACGCGGAACTCGTGGCTCGCCATCGTTGCAGCGTCGTTCACGACCGACCCAGGACCCGCGTCCACCGCTCGAGCACCTCGTCGGGCTCGTCGAGCGCCAGCACGCCGTCCAGCTCCGCGCGCATGCGCCGCAGCTGGCCCTGCCACTCCCCGAACCGCACGGCGTCCCACTCCACCTCGAGGAAGATGTCCTTGTCACCGCACGGCGACGTCACGACGTCGCGCGCGGGGTCGAGGGCACAGAGGTGGTCGAGCAGCGCGACGAACCCGCGGGTCAGCTGGGCGTCGAAGACGTGGTCGGGCGCGTCGTGCACCGCGCTCTCGACGTGGTACCCGCTCGCGAGGTGGCCGTTGCCCTGCGCACGCACCCAGCGCTTGAGCAGCCGCGTGAACTCCCCCATGCGCCCGCCCGTCGCCTCGTCGCGTTCGCGCACGCGCTCGGCGTGCAGCGCGGGTGACATGCGCCGGAAGACCGTGTTGACCGGACGCACGAACAACGGCTCGACGATGCGGTCCGTGCCCGGCTGCACGTGGCCGAGCGCCGGGGTGAGCACCACGTCGCCGCCGCGCAGCCACAGCGCCGCACCGCGCTCGATCACCGCGTCGCGGTGCTCCGATCGCTCGAGCAGGCCGACCACCGCGAAGATGAGCTCCCCGAAGGTCTCCGGGGCGCCGTCACCGGTTCGCCGAGCCGCGACGACGTCGATGGCCGGGGCGTCGCCCGAGGCGGTGCCGGTCGCATAGGAGCCGTGCAGCGCCACCTCGTACTCGCTGCCGAGGATGGCCGCCAGGCGCGCCACCGTCTCCCCCGCCGCCGCGATGCGCGTGGGCGACGCCGGCCGGGCCAGGCGCGTCAGTGCCGCGTCGTGCGGCACCAGGCGTGGATCGGTTGGGGCGCTCGACGGCAGGACGATCGACCTCGGTGACGCGGTGGTCGCGTCAGGCATGACGGCCCGACGCCTCGACGTCGGATGGCCTTCCCGCTTCGAGCGCGTCGAACACGTCGGTGCACGCGACCCCGTCGACCACCACGACGGCCGGGCGTCGCAGCAGGTGCCCGAGCCGGTCGCGCTTCGTGCGCAGGTAGCCGCGGCTGCGATCGGTGGGCGCCATCACGATCGGCACGCGACCGCTCACCGCCACGCCGTGCTGCGGCAGCGCGGCCAGCTTGCGCGGGTTGTTGGTGAGCAGCCGGACGGAGCGCACGCCGAGGTCGGTGAGCATCGCGGCAGCATCGCGATAGCTGCGCGGGTCGGCCTCGAAGCCGAGCTCGAGGTTGGCGTCGACGGTGTCGAGGCCCGTGTCCTGCAGGGCGTACGCGCGCAGCTTGTTGAGCAGCCCGATGCCGCGCCCCTCCTGGTCGAGGTAGGCGAGCACGCCGCGCCCCTCTTCCGCGATGGCAGCGAGCGCCGCGTCGAGCTGGTCGCCGCAGTCGCATCGCGTGGAGCCGAGCGCGTCGCCCGTGATGCAGGACGAGTGCACGCGCGTGAGCACGTCCTCGCCGCCGTCCACGTCGCCGAGCACGAGTGCCACGTGCTCGTCGCCGTCGATGCCTCGGTAGCCGACCATCCGGAACTCGCCGTGCCGGGTCGGCAGGCGGGTCTCGACCACGCGCGTGACGGACACCTCGCGCTCACGCTTCCACGCGACGAGGTCCTCGATGCTCAGCAGTGCGAGGTCGTGCTCCACGCAGAACTCGCGCAGCTCCGGCACGCGGGCCATGGTGCCGTCGTCGTTCATGATCTCGCAGATCACGCCCGCCGGCTCGAGCCCGGCGAGCGCCGCCAGCTCGGATGCCGCCTCCGTGTGACCGGGCCGTTCCAGCACGCCGCCGGGGCGGGCCCGGAGCGGGAAGACGTGGCCGGGCATGACGAGGTCTGACGGCTCGGCTCGTCGCGCCACCGCAGTGCGGATCGTGTGCGCGCGGTCAGCGGCCGAGATGCCGGTGGTGACGCCGCTCGCCGCCTCGATGGAGACGGTGAACGCCGTGCCGTGCGCGCAGCCGTTGTGCTCGGTCATGGGCGGCAGCCCGAGCGCGTCGACGCGCTCCGCGGCCATCGCCAGGCAGACGAGTCCACGCGCGTGGACCGCCATGAACGCGACGTGCGCGTCCGTGACCAGGCTCGCGGCGACGCAGACGTCGCCCTCGTTCTCGCGATCCTCGGAGTCGACGACCACGACCATGCGACCTGCCCGGAACTCCGCGATCGCCTCCTCGACGGTCACGAACCGGTCTCGGTCCGATCCACCCGGTGCGGCAGCCATGTCAGGACGCCGCGGTCGTCGCGACCGGCCGTGCAGCCGTCGGGGCCACCTGCGGCGCGGGTGCCGCCACCGGACGCGGTGCTGCGACCGGCGCGGGTGACGCTGCGAGCGACACCGGCGTCAGTGCCGACGACCCGATCTGCGCGTTCGATGCCGCAGAGGTCGACAGGCCCATCTTGAGCAGCAGCGCGTCGACCGAGGCCTTGAGCTGGGCCAGGGCCTGCTCGATGGCGGTCGTGGGCGCCGCAGCCGCTGCCGGGGCGGCGTACGCCGAGACCGCCGGTGCCGGAGCCGGGGCGGGTGCCGCCGTCTGGATCGTGGCGGGGTCGACCTTGCCCTCGAGCAGCTTCTTGTTGTCGGCCTTGGTGCCGCCCTGCTTCGCCTTCTTGGCGTCGCCGACCGCACCGTTGGTGAGGACCTCCAGCAGGCCCTTCTCCCGGGCGCTGCCCGCCTCCAGGGTGCGAGCGTCCGCGCCCTTGGTGGCGACGCCGTCGACGCCGCCCTTCTTGTTGATGATCTTGTTGATGTTCGGGTCGGTCAGCGTGCCGG
>JAOPYS010000271.1 GCA_025964465.1 Thermoleophilia bacterium | reverse complement strand
CACGAGGCGTGCTCGACCTGGGGCCTCCTCCGTCTCGTCGGCGAGCCGGACGGTGGCGCGGATCCGGGAATCGATGCGCCCGCTCACGCGACGCTCAGGTCCGGACGGGGGCAGCGATGCACCGGAGTGCGTGCCGAGGTATCCGGACCTGCGAGCTGCCATACGACCACTGCCTCCCCACCGTGACAGAGCCCGTGGCTGTACCGGCGCGGGGGCCGCGCGATACGGGGGCTCCCGGGGATGGTTCCCGCGCTGCAGCGCCGCCATGCACCGGTTTTCCGCCAGAAGGACAGGTTGGTGCGGCTTCCGGGGGCCACGAGGCGGCCCACGGGTCGCTCAGACCAGGAAGTCGTGCAGGTGCGGCGCGCGTTCGGCCAGCTGCTGGAGCGCGCGATGCTCGAGCTGGCGCACCCGCTCGCGCGTGACGCCCAGCACCGCTCCGACCTCGTCGAGGAACTGCGGCTGGCGCCCGTTGAGGCCGTAGCGCATCTCGATGACGAGCCGTGAACGCTCCGACAGCGACCGCATGGCGTCGCCCACGGCCTCCTGGCGCATGCCGAGCACGGTCTGGGCGAACGGGTCGACGACGCGCTCGTCCTCGAGCATGTCGGCGAGGTCGTTCTCGCCCTCTCCCACGGGGACGTCGAGCGACATCGTGTCGTCGGTGAGGCGCTGGAGCTCCTCGATCTCGGCGATCGACATCTTGAGCTTGTCGGAGAGCTCCTCCATGGTCGGGTCGCGACCGAGGCGCTGGAACATCGCGCGCTGCTCGCGCTGGAGCTTTCGGACGATGTCGACGACGTGCAGCGGCAGGCGGATGGTGCGACCCTGCGACGCCACGGCCCGGCTCACGGCCTGGCGGATCCACCACGTCGCGTAGGTGGAGAGCTTGAAGCCCTTCTCCGGGTCGAACTTCTCGACGGCCCGGATGAGCCCGATGTTGCCCTCCTGGATCAGGTCCAGGAGCGGCACCCCGTTGCCCTGGTAGCGGCGCGCGATCGAGATGACGAGGCGCAGGTTGCACTCGACGAGGCGATCCTTGGCCGCAGCGTCGCCGCGGTCCTTGCGCCGCGCGAGCTCCAGCTCCTCCGGATGGGTGAGCAGCGGGCCGTCGTCGAGCTGGCCGACGTACGTGCGCAGCAGGTCGATCGAGGTCGCGTCACCGGCGCCCCAGGCCTCGGCGCGCACGGGGCGCAGCACCGCATCGCCGTCATCGGCGTCGTCGGGCAGCGCCGCCGCGGCAGCGGCGGTCTCGGCGTCCTCCGCGGGGAGGGGGGCTTCGGTGTGGTCGTCGGCAGCTGGCATGGGGTGTGTGTCCGGGGGCGGCCGTGGTGACCGCCGGGCTCGTGGGAGTTGTCTCCGCTGGTGGGGGCTTTCACACCCGTCAGGCGGGTCGACGCGGGATGTGTCAGGCGCTCAGGTCGACGTGCCGCTGCGTCGCGGCCGTCGGACCGGGCAACCCCGTGCGACCGTGGTCGTCGTACGCGCCCGCCTCGGCGGCCGGGTCGAGCGCCGAGGAGCCCCACGTGTGGTCGCGCGGCTGTTCGTGGTGCTCGTGGTGGCGGCGCGAACCGCCGCCGTCGTCCTCGTCCTCGCGTGCGAAGCGTCGCGTCACGCGGTCGACGGCACCGTTGCGCGCCACGCGGATGCCATCGCCGTGACCGACGGGCAGGATGGGATCCAGGGGTGGCGGGGTCACGTGCGGTCAGGTCCCGGTCAGGCGGCGCGCCGCTGGTAGTCGGGGACGGTGTCTGCAGCCGGCATGGGCTGCGTCACGGGCGTCGGGCCCGCGCTGGCCGGCCGGTTGTCACCGAGCGACGGGACGTACCCACCCGGCAGGGTGCCGTGGTCGTGGTCGATGCCGCTCTCGGCCTGGGCGCGGAGCCGCTCGCGGTAGTACTCCTCGATGCGGCGCGCACGCTCGCGCTCCTTCGCCTCGAGGTCGACGCGCGCGGCCTTGACCTCGGCGTCGTAGAGCTCGCCGAACACCAGCAGCCCCGCCGCCCACGAGAAGAAGAAGAAGACGATCGCCGCCACGATGCCGCGCACGGTCGCGCCCTCCCACGGCTGGCCGAACGCGTAGAACGTCAGCCACACGACGAGGAACGCCGCCATCGCGGTGAGGGTCCGCACCATCTGCAGCCGGCCCAACCAGCGCTCGAACGACGGTGGCGTGAACTCGATCTCGCCGTCGCGGTCGATGATGCGCCGGACGTGCTCGGGGATCTCCTGGTAGTCGGCGTGACCGCCCATCAGCGCAGCCCGACCTTCTTGCGACCCGCCAGCTCACGCTGTCGGAAGAACAGGAAGCGGATGATGCGCTCGCGGTCGGTGATCGCCATGCGCTCGAAGCTGCAGGCCACGATGTGCTGGCCCTCGCGCTCCGGGTCCGGGTGCGAGTGGATGACCTTGGCGCGGCTCGTGATGTCGCCACCGTGCTCGGGCAGGTAGAAGGTCACGACGATCCGGTCGCCGCCCGCGAGCTGCGTCGGCGTGCGAAGGCTCACGCCACCGCCGCTGATGTTGCGCGTCAGGGCCTTGATCCGCTCGCCCGTGATGCGGGGTGAGTCGGCCGGCTCGCCCTCGACCTTGCCGGAGTGCTGCTCCACCCGGGCGTGCAGCAGCAGCGACACGTCGACGCGTACGTGGTTGCGGCGCTGGGCGCGGTGCACGTCACCGCCGCGGTCGAGCTCGAGGAAGGTCTCCCCCTCGCGCTCGTAGACGGTACGCACGGCGGTCTAGAGGCACCAGTCGCCGCCGCCCTGCGTGTACCACAGGCGCATCGGGCTGCCCTCGCGCAGGTCGAGGGTCTCCCCCTCGAACTCGGGCGCGCTGATGCGCAGCGTGTCGGCGGTCTCCTCCACGAGCCGGGAGAAGTACTGCGCGGAGCCGCCGCGGTCGCCGGTCGCGACCTCGAGGCGCTGGTTGAGGCGCGGCAGGGGCGTCGCGGAACTGGTGGTGGGCGTGGGTGCAGGCACGGTGCGGTCGATCCTCAGGTCGGAGGGGGAAAAGGTGCTGTAAATCTCGGTTATGCAGGGAGAATACGGTTGGCGACGTCACGCGCGCTGGCTGCGCGCAGGTCGGAGTTGGTGCGGGGTCCGTCCGACAGGAACGTCATCGGCAGCCCGAGGCGGAAACCAAAGTTCAGGAGTTGTCCGATGTAGCGGCTCTCGTCGATCCGGCTCACGATCATGCGGTTGGCGCCGAGCGGGCGGAAGGCGTCCACCAATGCACGGGCCTCGCGGCTCGAGGTCGCGAGCGGCAGCACCACGTGCACGTCGTCGACGCCGAGGGCGGCCAGGCAGGCCTCGACCTGGGCGAACGTGCCGGCGTCGAGGTAGGCCGAACCGGGCGTGTCGACGAGGATCAGGTCGTGTGCGGAGAGCGTCTCGGCCGCGTGGAGCGCCTGGTCGGGGGTCGCGGCGTACTGCACGTCGACGTCGAGCCCCTTGAAGCGGTTGTCGGCGGCCAGCGCGGCGCCCGGGTCGTTGGAGACGATGGAGACGATGCCGACCTGCAGGCCCGCGGCCCGGTAGCCGTGCGCGAGCTTGGCCACCGTGGTGGTCTTGCCGGAGCTCGAGGCGCCGACGAGGGCGGCGCGGTAGGCGCGACCCAGGCGCGGGAACCCGGTGCGCACGTCGACGGTCTCCTCCACCATCTCGCGCATGAGGGCATCGATGTCCTGCTCGCCGCCGAAGGGGCGACGGTGGCGGACGGCGGTGTCGACGAGTGCCTCGACGACGTCGTCGTCCACGCCGACGCGGGAGAGGTGCTCGGTGATGCGCGCGAGGTCGAGGTCGACCTCGGCGTCGAGGGCGGCTGTGCTGGCCTGCTCCTCGAGGCGGCGCGAGGCGTGCATGGCGTTGCGCAGCGCGGCCATGGCCTTGAGGTCGATCATGTCGACGGCTGCGTCGAGGGCGTCGGCGATGTCGTTGCCGGAGCGCTGGGCCGGCGCCACCGGACGCGGGGCCATGCCCAGGTCGCGGCGCAGGGCGTCGTCGACGGTGCTGGCGGCGGCGGATGCGGTCGGCACGGCCTGCGGCTCGAACGCCTGCATGGCCGTGTCCTGCACGGACGCGGCGAAGGTCTGGGAGCGGGCGGCCTCGCCCGGGGAGCGCGGGAGTGCGCGTGGCGGGGCATAGGTCGGCGCGGGTGCGGCCGCGGAGGGTGCGTAGCTCTCCTCCATGCGTGCCGTCGTGCCCTCGACGTGCTGGTGGGCTCGCTGCGCGAGCAGGCGGGCCTGGGACAGGGGATCGAGCGCCGGGTCGATGGCCGGCTGCTGCACGG